>JAZLAA010000087.1:0-13150 GCA_045612945.1 Elusimicrobiaceae bacterium | reverse complement strand
CACGCATTTCCGGCCCATACGAAGGTAGCCAGCTGGCATTAAGTTTGTTTTCCACGCCTGCTTGCGCCAGTAAAATACCGGCAGAGATAACCCCCTGCCCGCCAAATCCGGCAATTCTAATTCCTTGGTACATTACTTAGCCCCCTCATCTTTAAATACACCCAGCGGATATTGCGGCATCATTTTTGTTCGTACAAATTCCAACGCTTGTTGCACGTCCGCATGCCAGTTAGTCGGGCACTGGGAAATTACTTCCACCATAGAAAACCCCACGCCATTGGCTTGGTTTTCAAACGCTTGTTTGAGGTACTGTTTGGTTTTTAGTACGTTTTGCGGGCTATCCACCGCACCACGCGCCAAAAACTTGGAACCCGTAATTTGCGAAAGCATTTCGCACATGTTAATCGGCCAGCCTTGCAGTTTAGGGTCGCGCCCTTTGGGGGCGGTGGTAGCCACTTGACCCACCAGCGTAGTGGGGGCCATTTGACCGCCGGTCATGCCGTAAATAGCATTGTTAATAAAGATAACCGTAATGTTTTCACTGCGTACCGCGGCATGCACAATTTCCGCCATACCAATAGAGGCTAAATCGCCATCCCCTTGGTAAGAAAACACAATAGCCTGGGGCTTGGAGCGTTTAATCCCGGTAGCAATGGCCGGGCCACGCCCGTGGGCGCCTTGTACACAATCACACGCAAAGTAAGAATCGGCAAATACGGCACACCCTACCGGGGCCACCCCGATAGCGCGGTCCGCCAGGTTCAATTCTTCCAATGTTTCCGCGATTAAACGGTGCACAATACCGTGCCCGCAACCAGGACAGTAATGCATAGGAACGTCCGTCAAAGCGTTCGGTTTTTTAGCTAAAATTGTGCTCATTTGGTAGCCCCCTTATTGTCGCCCTGTACACCTAAGGATGTATCGCGCTGACAGTTATAGGTAAACCCGGTCGCGTGGTCTTTAAGGGTAAACAACCCTTCTTTTCCCCCCGTTAAGAGCGAGCGCGCCGCCGTTAAAATTTGCGCACCGTCCGGTTGGCCTCCGGCGGGATATGCGTTTAAGCCCACCGGGCACTTATCCCCCACCGCCAGTTGCACATCCTGCACCAGCTGGCCTAAACTTTGCTCCACTACTAAAATCCCTTTGGCTTTTGTAGCCAACTCCGCCAAACGTTTGGACGGAAACGGCCACAACGTAATCGGGCGGAATAAACCCACTTTGAGCCCTTGCTCTTTGGCGTGGTTGACAGCTTCCAAACACGCGCGGGAAGATAACCCGTAGGCCACTAAAATAATGTCGGCGTCTTGGCAATTACGTTCTTCGTAGCGTTGCTCGGTCTGTTCAATCAAGCCGTAGCGTTTGGCACGCTCTACTACATCGGCAATTAGGTTATCGCCTTTGTAAGAAAACACATTATTTTTGGTGCGTCCGTTTTTGTGGATATCCACGGCCCAGTCAAATTTACCCAATTTGTTAGGATCCACCGGATCAAAATTAAAAGACATACTTTCCATCATCTGTCCTAAAATACCGTCGGCCAAAATCATGGCGGGCATGCGATATTTTTCGGCCAAATCAAAAGCCAGTTTAGGGAAATTGCCCAGTTCTTCCACAGAGTTGGGAGCCAGTACAATAATGTGGTAATCCCCGTTGCCGCCGCCGCGAGTAGCCTGGAAATAATCCCCCTGCGCCCCCGCAATACTACCCAAGCCCGGCCCGCCGCGCATAACATTTACAATAAGGCACGGCAAATCTGCACTGGCTAAATAGGTAATACCTTCTTGCTTGAGGCTCACCCCCGGCGAAGAAGAAGACGTCATACTGCGCGTACCGGTAGCGGCCGCACCATAAACCATATTGATAGCAGCCACTTCACTTTCCGCTTGCACAAAGGCACCGCCTTCGTCAGCGATGTGGGCAGACATATATTCGGGCACTTCGTTTTGTGGGGTAATCGGATACCCGGCAAAGAAACGTACCCCTGCGCGAATCGCTCCTTCGGCCAAGGCTTCGTTTCCTTTTCTAAGTGTTTTTTCGGTCATAGAATATCAAATCCTTAATCTTTAAATACGGTAATGGCAACATCCGGACACATGGTATAGCACATTTTGCACCCAATGCAATCTTGCGGGCGTTCTTGCACCGCAGGGAAATATCCTTTTTTGCTAATGGTTTTGGATTTGCCCAAACATTTCTTAGGACATACATTGATGCACAAATAACAAGCCTTACAGCGTTCAGTATCAACTTCAATTTTTGGCATAATACTCCTGGGGCACGGGGATATAACCGACCCTATTACTATTGTAAGTCTTTTTGAAGGATAATTGCAATAATTGCTACAATACGCTTATGGACTACTCACTATTACTGCGCCAACTGGAAAGTATACTTTCTATGGAAACGGATCCCGTAGCTAATATGGCTAATATGGCAGCTGTGTTATTTGGTGGCCTAGATGATATAAACTGGGCCGGGTTTTATGTATTGCGCGCAGGAATGCTAGTGCTGGGACCGTTTCAAGGTAAACCCGCCTGTGTGCGGATTGCCCTAGGCAAAGGGGTCTGCGGAACCGCCGCCCAAACCGGGCAAACGCAACTGGTAAAAAACGTGCACAAGTTTGCCGGGCATATTGCGTGTGATAGTGCTTCCAACAGTGAAATAGTCATCCCGATTTTTAAAAATGGCCAGGTATGGGGCGTGTTGGATATAGATTCCCCCACCCTGGCCCGCTTCACTCAACAAGACCAAGAAAATTTAGAAAAGGCCGTAGAAATATTTGGCAAAACCACAGCTTTATAGACGAGTGTACCCCCGGCGTGCTACCCATGCGCCGGGCAATAACATTAAGCTGGTACAAAAAACAGCTATTTTCAAACTCCACGTGTCCGATGCCCAACCAATAAGCGCCGGGGAAAGCGCATCTCCTAGCAAGTGAATGATAAAAATATTCACGGCAAAAGCAGTAGAGCGGATACGGGGAGCTGTGGCGGCCACCAGAGCCGCAGCTATTGCCCCAGTAGGAACAAACAAAAATACCAAAGCCACCCCTAAACAAGCCAGCACACCCGGTGTACACGCAAGCACAAGTGCCAGCCAGCAAAACGGTAACGCCGCCACAAACGAACCGGCAATTAATTTATAATAGGCCCCCGTTGTACGGGCCCACAACCAAGCGGCCAGCTTGCCACCCGCATACGTCCCGGCCGCACCACATATAATTACCAATACGCCAAAATAGGTGCCGGTTTGGATACTGCTCATCCCTAAATAACGCTGTAAATAAGTGGGCATCCACGCGGCCAGCCCCCCCATGACAAAAGTGCTCATGGCTTGGGCAAAACAAATACTTAAAAATGGTTTGTTAGTAAACAGCGGAAGATAATCTTTTAATGTGGGGCGCGTACGCCGGGTTTCGCGCGCTCTGTCTTTTAAAGAAAGCCCTGCCCAAAGTGCCAATAGTACGCCGGGAACCCCTATCACCATAAATGCAATCCGCCATCCGCCGTGTTGCCCTAAAAACCCGCCCAGTACATACCCTAGCGCACTACCAATAGGTAACGCCAGGCCAAATAATGCCAATAAAGAAGCATGTTTTTCTTTGGGATAGTGTTCGGCTAAAAAGGGTTGGGCAATCGTTGTAAATCCTCCCTCGCCCACCCCTATGAGTGCGCGCGGCACAAGTAGGGAAACATACCCCTTAGCTAATCCGCACATCCAGGTAGCCCCGCTCCAAATGCAGGCACTCAGCGCAATGAGTCGTGGACGGGAAAAGCGGTCGGCCAAATAGCCCATCACCGGGGCGTAGCACATATATACCAGCATAAATGCCGAGGCCAACGTACCCAGTTGCCAGTCTGTTAACTGCAAATCGGCCTGCACCAGCGGAAACACAGCATATAAGGCTTGCCGGTCTATATAATTAAGCAGGTTGAGGCCAAATAAAATCCAAAATAAACGCTTGATTTTCATATCAATTTCTTTTATTCTATAAAATAGCAAGGATTGGGGGAATGTTTATGTTGAAAAAGTGCCAAGGGTTCTCGTTTCTTGGAATTTTGATTACCTGCCTTATCATTGCCATATTGGTAGCAGCCGGGGGTTCGTTTTTTAAAAAAACAACTGCTCACGTGCAAGAAACCGTGCAGGAAGTTTCTAAAGCAGCACAGTGGAAAGAGCAATTTAACCAGCAGCAAGCCGCTCGGATTGAATACTTTAATAACTTTACGGATAAAAGTTTACAGCAAAACCCAAATCAACTGGTTCCTAAAAAAACTAACCCCAGGCAAAACCGCCAAAAACAAATGAATTTGATACAATAGGGTAGAGGTATATACTATGCAAAAACAAGGTTTTACGTTACTGGAATTACTAATCGTGATGGTTATTGTGGGGGTTTTAATTACGATAGGGCTACCCAAGTATCAGCGAGCACTGGAACGCGGGCGTTCTATAGAAGGACTCACCAATGCCCGTATGGCGGCCGATTATGCGGGGGCCCAATACGTATTAAATGGGACTTACCCCACCGGGACTGCCTGGCAAAACGCCATTAAACAACGGATTTTAAAAAAGAATTATTTTAAACTGCCAACTATTACGGTAGATTCTTCCAATCACACACGGGCAACCATTTCGGCTACCCGTACAGCGGGAAAAGGTTGGAACTACAGTATTCAAATAACGGTTACAAACGGAGAAATTACCAACATTTCTTGCACTCCCAGTGATATATGCCAAGAACTCAACTTGGATAGCTTGTAAGCCATTTTAAATGTAGCACGAGAGCGGCCTTTTGAGGCCGCTTTTTTATTAGTCAACCGTTTGACATAACCCCCAAGATTGGTATAATGTTGATATGAAAGAACGTGCATTAGTTTTAATAAAACCCGACTCCATTGAAAAACATATCACGGGTGTTATAGTAGACAGGCTGGAACGCCTGGAACTGGACATCGTGGGAGCCAAAGTAGTAGCTCTTACAGAGAGTTTAATCCGCGCACATTACCAACATTTAGCCGGCAAACCGTTTTTGGAAGGGGTTATCCGCTACATGATGGGGGAACATAACCACATTACTAACCACAAAATTATTGCTTTCGTGTTCCAAGGGGAAAATGCTATTTCCAAAATCCGCACAGCAGTGGGAGCCACCAACCCTCACAACGCGGCCCCCTGGACCATCCGCGGCAATTTTGGCAGTTATGATGAAGCCAAAGATATTATGCAAAACTGCGTCCATGCTTCTGACTCCGTAACCGATGCAGAACGTGAAATTGCCCTTTGGTTTACTCCTCAAGAATTACTGGATGCGTAACATGCAAACCGTCCGAAATCTATTGCTAGGTATTTGTCTATTGGGGCTACCTGTAAGTATGTGGGCTGCCCCAAAAGAAGCCCCGGTTGTGCTGACCACGTCTGACGGGTGGAACCTAGCCGCTATGTATATGCCCGCCACCAATAAAGAAACCACGGTGGTACTGTTGCACGATTTGGGCAAAAACAAGGAAGCATTTTCTTCCGTGGAGAAAGCCCTTGCAAAAGAAGGGTTTGGGTATTTGGCGTTGGATCTACGCGGCCACGGCCAAAGCACCAATTTGGGTGAATACAAAACATTCGCTAGAGAAGGCACGGACAACCCTTTTAACAAGATGACGCAAGATGTTCAAGCGGCCTTGGCTTATTTAAAAAGCCGCCAAATTTTCCCGGAACAAGTTGTTTTAATAGGAGCAGGTTTGGGGGCCAATGTGGCCGCCAAGGCGGCCGGGCTCGTGCCCGAATTGGCCGGAATTGCCCTGATAAGCCCCGGGGTAAATATCCGGGATGTATTGCCGATTTCGGCCCTGCGGGTATATAAGGGAAATGTACTTTTAGCTGCTAGCGCAGGGGAGCGTAAGGGCTTCTTAGAAGCCAGTATTTTGCGAAATGTCTCTTTTTTAACCACAGGAGAAGGCAAAGTAACCTTCTTAACAGCTTATGATTTAGCTTCTCATGAAATGTTGGACAAGTATTTAATTTCTTCTTTACTCCAGTGGGTAGCTACCCCGCAACTACCCACCGTAAGCCCGGACATAGCCCCGGCTTTAGACCCTGCCGAACAAACAACCGGCGTGTGGGTAGCCCCTTCCGCTACAGAAGAGGCATTAGTACCTTCGGTACTGGCGGAATAGGAGAATATATGAAACCTGCACGGATTGTATTTCCCGGTTTTTGGTTTGGCAGAAGTAATATAGAAACCGCCATTTCTTTAGCCAAACGCGGTGTAGGCGGGTTCTGCCTTTATAATGCTACCGCCGCCAAGGCAACAGATTTTATTCACCGCATGCAAGATGTTTCCCCGTACGGGCAATTATTATTCTGTGCGGACATAACAGACAATTTGCACGAGGTTATTACCGATGCTCCGGCTTTGCCGTTAAACCATCAAATTGCTACCCACACGTTAGCGCAAGACAGCGCTTACCAAAAAGGGTATTTAACCGCCCGCATGGCGCGAGCTGTAGGCATTAACTGGGTGTTGGCCCCCGTAATTGATTTAGGATATAACTCCCCTGCGTTTAGTGATGAGCCGTTTAAAGTGGCCCAACTGGCCGGGGATTTT
The DNA here is from genome assembly GCA_045612945.1 of Elusimicrobiaceae bacterium. GTDB lineage: Bacteria > Elusimicrobiota > Elusimicrobia > Elusimicrobiales > Elusimicrobiaceae > Avelusimicrobium. The sequence goes on along the minus strand of JAZLAA010000087.1, from coordinate 6,549 downwards.
GTAGCTGGGCTTTCTAACGGCGGTGCGCTAAACTGCATTAAGTATTTCCCCGGTATTTCCGGTGTACTTAAAACCTTGGCCCAAATGGAAGATGCGGAATTTATTCCTTATAAACACATGTTCCGCCGGGCAGATGCTATTATGCCTTCGGATATGATTTTTCCTAACATTGACAATGACAACCAGGCCATGCTTTCCGATAAAATTATCCAAGGCCTACTTAAAAAACGGCTTAATTACAAAGGGTGTGTGATAAGTTTTCCGTTATCTAAAGGGCGGCTTAAGTATGAGGAAGCCAGCGCTATTAAGATGCTGCACTGCAAGGTGGAAAATATCCTATCCCCCCGCCACGCAGAACGTGTAATTGATGCCGTAGAGCGGGAACTGGATAAAGGATTTTTGGCAGATGAAATTATCCACGCGGTTTCTAACCACGAGATGTTTTTAAGCAAAGTAGCTTCCGGCCCGGAACCGTTACCGGTGTCAGAGGCCTTCCGTTTAGCTTCCCAAGATTTTAAAAAGAAACCATAAATTCTTAAAAAAGCTTGGAAAATCAGGATTTTTTTATTATACTATCAGTACAATTTGAACTGTTTTTGGAACCGTATGTGGAATACGGATCTCCGTTGGTATTAACAGCGGGTTCTTAAGCACCAAAAATAGTCGTTACAGGCACGAGGTAGAGGGAAGTCATGAGCCCTCTGTCTTGTGCTGAATGTTTTTCGTTTTCACACGAGAAGCTACGGCTATTGTTGTTGAGGTGAGCTTAAGAACCGGGCAATAAGAGCCGTTTTTGTATGCGTTCCTCTAACAGCAAAATTGTAATTAAAATCAAGGAGAAATAGTATGCAAAACATAAAACAAGGGTTTACCCTTATAGAACTATTGGTAGTAGTGTTAATTATTGGTATATTGGCCGCAGTAGCCCTGCCGCAATACAACAAAGCGGTAGAAAAGGGCCGTGTTACGGAGGCAGTAACTGTGTTGAGGTCTGTTTACAAAGCATATCAAATTTGTAAACTGAGTGGCAAGAGCGGGTGTTGGGATCACACTTTGTTTGAAAACATAGATATAAAAGTGCCAGGGGCTCCCGTTTCTTGTACCGATAATGCTTTTGACACCTGTTTCGCTACCGCAAACTGGGAATATGCAATTCAGGACCATGGGATATCGAGTTACAAACAGATAACCGCTTTCAGAATCCAAAATGGAAGTTCATTATATACGCTGGATTTATATCTTGAAACAGGGAGAATTGGATGTTCTGGAAGTTATTGTACCAATGTTTGTGGTTCTAGTTCCTGCGATATAGTGCCTGCTCAGTAAATCTTACGGCGCGTCTTATATAGCCCATGGTAGAGATTATTCCGCCATGGGCTATAAAATCATCATACTGTCGCCAAAGGAATAGAAACGGTATTCCTTTTCCACAGCTTGCAGGTAAGCCTCGTAAATAAAATCTTCCCCGGCGAAGGCAGACGTCATACATAAGGGCGTAGAATCGGGGAAGTGGAAATTGGTAATTAGGCAATCAATGGCTTTAAATTGATAACCGGGGTAAATAAATAAATCGGTCCATTTTTTGCCCGCGTGGGTCATGTGCTTGTCGTCCGTGAAACTTTCCAACGTGCGCGTACTGGTTGTGCCGCATGAAAACACACGCTTGCCGGCAGCTCGTACGGCGTTTAAGGTAGCGGCCGTTTCTTGCGAAACTTCGCCCAATTCCGCCAACATTTTGTGCGCTTGCGGTTCCCCGCGTAACGGCTTAAACGTGCCCCACCCTACGTGTAACGTAATGTAGCAAATATGCACCCCTTTATCTTTTAATTTTTGCAAAAGTTCCGGCGTAAAATGAAACCCCGCCGTGGCGGCTGCAATAGAACCTTCATACTTGGCATAGACGGTTTGGTAGCGTTCTTTGTCTGTTTCTATACTGGCAGAAAGACCGCTATGTTTGCGGGCTTTTTCAATATATTGCGGCAAAGGCATGAGGCCGTGCGCGTGGCAAAAGGGTAAAATATCGTCTTGGTTAAACTCCAGCAAAAATTCCCGGTCGTCCGTGGTGCCCAGCATTTTGCCGGTTAGGCCGTCCCCAAAATCAAGGGTAAGACCCTCTTTATAATCATGCGTAAGCACCGCCCACACGTTGGGGTGTTGCATGGGGCGTACCAGCAACACTTCCACTTTACCCCCGGTAGGTTTATAGCCAAAAAGCTTAGCCGGAAAAACTTTTGTGTTGTTAATGACCAGCGCATCCCCGGGGTTAAAATATTCATGAATATCCCGAAAAATACGGTGCTCAATGGTGTGGGTATCGCGGTGCAGTACCATTTGGCGCGAACTGTCGCGCGGGGTGGCCGGTTGCTTGGCAATCAGCGGGTCTAGGTTTAGTTGTTTAAAGCGTTCAAATGCCATATTAGTTAATTTGGGAAATCGTACTGCCCGGATAGTATTGTTTTAAAATCTGTTTATACGTTTTGCCTTGCTTGGCCATACCGTGGGCCCCGTCTTGGCACATACCAATCCCGTGGCCATAGCCGTGCCCTTCAAAATGAACCTTGCTGGCCCCGGTAGTAATTTTTATCAGTTTGCAACTGCGAATAGGAACCGCCGCCCGAAATGAAGAACACAATACCGTTTTACTGCCCTGGCCGGTTTTAAGGGTTAAATGACTAGCTCGCCCGGAAGCGGTTTTTTTAGCCACTTTGATACTTTTTAAACTGCCTTTGAGCCCTTGGGTGCGGGCAAATTTTTCAACGGCAGATTTGGCAATATCTTGTTTAAAAGAATAACTTTTGGAATGAGCATCAAACTTACAAGAAGCTCCGCCCAGCGGTTTAATAGCCGGGGATTTCACATTCCAAATGTTCACCGGGTCTGTGCCGCCTCCGCAGTTACCGTGATAATAGGTAAAAAATAAGGTTCCCTGGTAAGTAAGCACTTGACCACGGGTTTGCTCTACGGCTTGTTTTACAGCATCATATACCGTGCCTGCCCCTTTGTACATTTGGCTACGCACATCACTATACAGGTCAAAGGGTTCACCGGTCTTTTTTTCAATGGACTTAAGGGTATAGGTACGGGCCGCCACTGCTTGGGCTTTGAGAGCTTCTAGGGCCCAAGTGTGGTGCATTTCATAGGGCAAAACCCCCCATAAGTATTGCTCCAAAGAAATATATTCCACCACGTTAAATGTTTTGCCCGGAAACACCACCCACTTGCCAATATATTTATTATTGTCCATCTCTAACGTAGTTCCTGCAATGGGCTCAATGATAATGGGTTGATTAGCCACCAGTGTACCCACTTGTACTTGATTATTTTTATGGGTTTTAATGGCCAAGGTGCCCGCTTGGGAAATTTTGTACTTTTTGGATTTGTCTTGCGTATAAACATTCACACGCCCGGAATGTTTCACATAAATAGATTTGGCATTTTCTGCAATTAACACCCGCACAGTCTTGCCCGAGGTAGCGGCCGTTTGGGGCTGGGCCGGGGAAACGGATATAGGGGGGGCGTCTTCCGATTCTGTTAATACAGAAGGCATTTCTAGGGAGGTAGTCGCTAAGGGTTCAGGCAGTTTGGAAACCGGGGTATTTTTGGCAGAAGGAACTGCACACGCTCCGGCCAATAAAACCACCCCCCATCCACACAACTGTTTAAGAACACAATTCATGCAAACTCCTAGAACAGTAAATCTGCTTGCTGGGGACGGCCCAAATGCTCATAGGCTTTGCGGGTAGCTACACGTCCGCGCGGCGTGCGGGCAATAAACCCGGCTTTAATAAGAAACGGTTCAATTACATCTGTAAGCGTATCTACAGATTCCGACACAGCAATCGCCAAATTATCCACCCCCACCGGCCCGCCGGAAAAACGGTCTATAAGGGCTTCTAAAATGCGCTTATCTACACTATCCAAACCTTCATGGTCAATGTCTAGCGAATCCATGGCCGTTTGGGCAATTTCATACGTAATGACCCCGTGGCCTTTAACCTGGGCAAAATCACGCGCACGGCGCAATAAACGGTTAGCAATACGCGGTGTACCGCGTGAACGCTTAGCCAATTCAGCAAGGCCTTCGCGGTCTGCTTCAATATTTAAAAGACGGGCCGAACGGGCCAAAATATCGGTAATTTCGGGCACTTCGTAAAACCCCAAGTTAAATACAATACCAAACCGGTCACGCAGCGGGCCCGTTAATAAACCGGAACGCGTAGTGGCCCCTACTAAGGTAAAATGCGGAACCGCCAGTTTTAATGTGGTGGAACCTGCCCCTTTGCCCGTATTGATAAAGAAAGTAAAATCCTCCATAGCCGGGTAGAGGGCTTCTTCCACTGCGGGGTTTAGGCGGTGGATTTCGTCAATAAATAAAATATCTCCTTCGGCCAGCTCGGTTGTAAGCATAGCGGCCAAATCGCCGGGGCGCGCCAATACCGGGCCGGAAGTTACTTTGATGTTTACCCCCAGCTCTTTAGCTAAAATGTTGGCTAACGTAGTTTTGCCTAGGCCTGGGGGCGCGTAAAATAAACAATGGTCTAATGCTTCTTTACGAGATTTGGCTGCGGCAATAAAAATGCGCAAGTTTTCCTTGAGTTTTTCTTGCCCTACAAATTCATCAAGCGTAGTAGGACGCAGGGCGGCTTCTAATCCGGCCGACTCATCAGGTAATTGGGTAACATTTAAAATTTCGTTTTCGTTGCTCATTTGGTTAACACCCGCAGGGCCTCTTTCACAATGTTTTCTAATTTTTCCGTGGGTTTGACCCCTTGGGCGTGTAAAGTTTCTAACGCACGGCGCGATTCCGCCGCCGAATACCCTAGTGCCGTAAGGGCTTCCAGTACACCAGCCATATACGGAATCTCGCTGGCTACTTTAATTTTAGTTTCCCCTTGAATGGATACCGTATCCATCTTGTCTTTGAGCGAGGTAATCAGCTTTTCTGCTGTTTTGGCTGTAAAGCCAAAAATACCAGTTAAAATTTTAGGGTCACGTGCAAGAATAGCCTGGTGGAAATCCGCCACGGAACGCAATGCTTTATTTAAATACTCCATGGCTTTTTTGGGGCCCGTGTTGGGAATAGCCGTTTTAAATAAATACCACAGCTCTTTGTCTTCTTTACGGCTAAAACCGTATAAGACCGTTCCGTCATAGGGAGAGATAGACTCCGCCACATAAAACGAAGCTTGAGCGCCTTGGGTCAACTGCGTTGCGGTGCTGGCCGGGATATTTAGTTCATACCCTACCCCGTTGCAAACCAAAACAGCTCCTTCTTCCCGCGTTTCCAATACGGTTCCTGTTAAGTAGGCTATCATATTGTTATTCTAGCATATTCTAAGAAAGAGAAAAGGAACGTTATCTTCCGGGTAACTGATGTAACGCAAACCACGCTAATAAACATAACCCGCCTAAGAGCAACACCAGAATAATTGCATATACCCCATGTCCACCTGCCGCACTGGGTGCGGAAGTTTCAAACGAACTGCCCCCCAAAGATAAATTTTTCAGCTTCAGGGTAGCTTCTAACGATTCGGTGGTCAGTTGTTCCGATACTGTAGAAACGGGCTGGGGCTCGGGTTGTTTGGCTAACACTTTTACCAATTGCATAATACGCCAGCGAAGCGGCTGTAGCTCTCGTATAGGTTTGGAATCAAACTCGTGATACACTAGCGCATTGGAGGTAAGCTCCAGGTAACAAGGCCGAGTGGCACGTAAAAAACCAAGCACTTCTTCAGGTAATGCATACCCGGGCGGAGCCTTAAGCGTATAGCGGGCTGCTAAATCGGGCGGAAGGATAGAAGAAAGAGTCTCTTCTTTCTTTTTGGGATACAGACAAAGCGGTGTAAAAGAAGCGGCAGTGAGTTCCACACTCACCAGGGTAACCGTGTTTCCTTTCCTAAAAGAGGCTTGGCTTAAACGCACGAACGCGCCGGACTCGTGCCCGGTAAGTACATAGGTAAACCGATAAGCCCCTTGCGCAAAGAGTGCCAATTTTTCTTCATTTTCGGGTGTAAGCAGGGAGTTTAATTCCCGGTCGTAGCGCAAGCGTAATGTATTGGCCATACGCTTCAGTTGAAAAGAGCGCGTTTGTGCCCATAACACAAAAAAAACACTTAGCAGTAAAATTCCGGCAGCAAACCCTATCATATTTTTATTATAACTTATGTGATTTATTTTGGCGCAAGGTTTCAAACAAAACAATTGCCGCAGAGCTGGATAAATTTAAAGAACGCACTGGCCCCGTCATGGGGATGGTAAACAAGCGGTCTTTGTATACTTCGTAAAATTCGGGAGGTAAACCAAATCCTTCCGCCCCAAAACAAAGGAATGCATCTGCGGGGATTTTTACGTCCCAATAGGCGGTTTCCCCTTTGGTAGAGAGGAAAAAGAGCTTTTCACGCGTCGGTTTTTCGTGGGCCAGGAAATCTTCCCACGTTTCATGTCGGCGGTAATCCAAGTTTGGCCAATAGTCTAAACCCGAACGGCGAATTTCTTTGGAAGCAATTTTAAACCCCAGTTTCCCCACCAAATGCAGGCGTGTGCCGGTGG
>JAZLAA010000086.1:0-6759 GCA_045612945.1 Elusimicrobiaceae bacterium | reverse complement strand
AGGCTTGGGCCCGTATTGCTCCGCGTATCATGATAAAATAAAAATGGGTCCATTGGGCCCAAAGCGGTGGGCCTTTTTGCCCCTGGAAATTTTAAAAAAAATTCATTACACTATGAATATCATTAGGAGGATAAAACCATGAAAAAACTAATCGCCGTATTTGTCAGCTTGTCTGCCGCCGTACTGGCCAGTGCAGCGCCGGATTTCCCCAAAATGGGAGAAAACCAGTCAGTTACCCTGCAGCAACAGGTAAATTCGCAGGTGGACCTAGCTAACCGTGTAGTTACGCTTAAAGCCTGGATTGCCGATACGCCGCAGGAAGAAGTAACCGGACAGGCTATCGTGCTGGGTTTTAATGAAGATCTAACCCGCGTAGAACTGTTACTCCATCCGTCCTTAGCTACCGACTTTGATATCTATGAAGAGGTCCCAACTTGGATTGGAATCCTCGCTGACGGGGTGTTTGCCAACACCAAAGCATCCGCCATTACATGGCACGGAGGGCAACACATCAACGGACATTACAATTCGTACAAAATCTCTTTGCCGGTTGCTTTAACACGGGACCAAAAACTCAAAGCGGAAAAAATTAAAAAAATATCCGCAAAAGAAGCGGCCCAGCTTATGCAAATCAGATAATTCGTTTCCACTTATCAAGCACGCCCTTTCTAATTAAAGAAAGGGCGTGTTTTTTGTGCATATTTTTTATAGAATAAGGTAATTCTGTTACAAGGAGGAAACCATGGCAACTAATCCCATGTTTAATGAAAAAATTTTCCGCAGCACGGGGGAAGCTCAATCTGCCCCCGAAGGCATGCACCTAGTACGCGGTCATGATGTTACCAACACCATGACCTTGCAAGGCACTATTAACAAAACGTTTCTACTACTGTTTATCTGCATGGTGGGGGGCATGATTAGCTGGACCAACCCGCAAGCGTGGGCTTCTACCGGTATATGGGTATTATTGCTGCTCGGTTCTTTTGTGCTGGCACTGATAACCTGTTTCAAACCCCAAATTTCCATGTTCACAGCCCCTATTTATGCCTTACTGGAAGGGCTTATGTTGGGGGCCATTTCTACCGCTTACAACGCCGCTTCCGAGGGGATTGTGTTCCAGGCCGTGGCACTTACCATGCTGGTATTTTTGGTAATGCTGGGGTTATACCGCTTTCAGATTATCCGCGTAACCGAAAATCTCATCAAAATTATCGTTTCAGCCACGGGGGCTATTGCGCTGTTCTACATCGTGTCTTTGGTACTGAGCTTGTTTGGGGTGAGTATTAGTTATTTAACTTCTTCTTCGCCCCTTTCTATCGGTATTAGCGTGGTTATTTGCCTAGTAGCCGCGTTTAATTTCTTATTGGACTTTGAGTTCATTAACCGTATGACTAACCAGTATACCACCCCCAAGTATATGGAGTGGTACAGCGGATTTAGCTTGCTGTTAACATTGGTGTGGTTATATTTGGAAATTTTACGTCTATTAGGTAAAACCAGAAGCCGCTAATAAACTGCAAAGTTACGTTTTGCGCACGGCCCCAAATATATTTTGGGGCCGTTGCTTTTGTGCGCGTAAAAGTCTAAATTTTGTAAAATAAAAGTGTCGGGTAAGATTACTTACCCATATCAAAAAAAGGAGTAATGAATATGAATTTTAACAGCATCAAAAAAATCCAAGATATGGATTTAAGAGATAAGAAAGTCTTGGTGCGCGTAGATTATAACGTGCCGCTTAAAGACGGTAAAGTGGACAACAACAAACGCATTGTCGCCACTGAAAAAACCATTAAACATCTGTTGGCCAACAATTGCCGCGTAGTACTGATTGCCCACTTGGGGCGCCCCAAAGGCCAAGTAGTGCCGGAATTTAGCTTAGCCCCCGTGGCAGAAGAAGTAGAAAAACTCTTTGGTGTGCCGGTGCACTTTGCCAAAGATTGTGTAGGCGCAGAAGCGGACGGCGTAGTAGCACAAACCAAAAACGGCGAAATTGCACTCTTAGAAAATTTGCGTTTTCACCCGGAAGAAGAAAAGAATGATGCCAACTTTGCCAAGCAACTGGCCAAACACGGTGAAATCTTTGTACAAGAAGCCTTTGGCACGGTACACCGCGCCCACGCTTCTACCAGCGCCATTGCCGACTATCTGCCCGGCTGTGCGGGGTTTTTAGTGCAAAAAGAAGTGGAATTTTTGGGTAAAGCCCTGGAAAACCCTGCCCGTCCGTTTGCGGCCGTAATCGGTGGGGCAAAAGTGTCCGACAAAATTTTATTATTAAACAATTTGCTAGACAAAGTGAACGTGCTAATTATTGGCGGAGGAATGGCTTATACCTTCCTAAAAGCCAAAGGCTTAGAGATTGGCAAATCGCTCGTGGATGACACCAAAATTGATGAAGCCAAACAAGTCATGGCCAAAGCTCAAGCCAAAGGCGTTAAAATGTTGATGCCGGTAGATTTCCGCGTATCTAGCGAATTTTCCGAAACCGCTACCGCCACAGAAACCGACACTATTCCGGCGGATAAAGAGTCCATGGATATTGGTCCCAAGACCGAAAAATTATTCCGCGACGAGCTCTTAAAATGCAAAACCATTTTCTGGAACGGCCCCATGGGCGTGTTTGAATTTCCGAACTTTGCCAAAGGTAGTTTTGCTATTGCCCAAGCCATGATTGATGCCACCAAGGCCGGTACCATCACTATTATCGGCGGGGGGGACAGCGTGAACGTCATTAAGAAAGGGAAATTCAACCAAAAAGAATTTTCGCACGTGTCCACCGGCGGTGGAGCCAGTATGGAATTTGTGGAAGGAAAAGAACTTCCTGGTCTGGTGGCATTAGCGAAATAAACAGCTGTCACGAAGTTGCGTTTTAACAGTAAGGCTTCAAATACTTTGCATATTTGAAGCCTTACTCGTTTTCCGGGCAACCATTTCGGTGCTACCTTCATACACCGGATCCTAATTTGTAGAGCCCGGTTTATAAACTACAATCCTAATTCACTACACTCATCACCGGAACAACTCCGCGTTCCTTGTGCATCCACAGATAACCACATCGCTTTCGAAGAAATCCACATATCCTCCCCATCCGTAGTAAGCGCAAACACGGCGCGGTCTTCGCTCATTCTGTAATAACAATGAGAATAATTCCAAAATCCGGTTGGGCAATCAGCCACACAAAAAGATGATGAACCTACTCCCTCGCTATAACTGCTACAGGGGCCATCCATAACTTGTTCTATTTTAAAACTATCGGAAGCCGGATCAACACCTTCCAATTTTTTAACAGCCAAATTTTTGCGCAGATGGTCCAAGTTTGTCCAAATTTCGGCTAACCGGCTTTTGCGCACGGCACGCTGATATTGTGGCACCGCTACCGCGGCCAAAATACCTACAATGAGCACCACTACCAATAACTCTATGAGGGTAAACCCTCGTTTGCGTTGTAACTTCATATAAGTCTCCTTTTTTGTTAATTTCAATTTAACAGTTCGGAGACCCTATGCAAAAACGGCTGCTATGCTAACGCTTATCAGATGTCATTAAAACACAAACAGCCGTAGTACCCCATAAAAGAATATGAGACACATTCGGCAGAAAACACACCGGGAGCAACCCCATTATGCCTTCTGCCTTTAACGACTGTTTTTGGCTCTGATAAGTTTGCGCAAACGCAAAACATTCCTATTCTACATAGGACTCCAAAAACAGATTAAATTGTACTGATAGTATAATAAAAAAAGCCCGGCATTTCAAGGAATGCCCCCGGCAAACAAGTTAGGCAGAAAATCTGTAAAATTTGTATAATATGCGTAATACTAATTAGGAGAATGTTATGTACGGACTTATTTTGGCTGTTCACTTAATTGCATGTGTGTTACTGATTTTGATTGTATTGTTACAAAGCGGCAAGGGTTCGGCTGCGGGTATTTTTGGCGCATCCGGCGCGGATAACTTGTTTGCCAGCCCAACAGCATTTAACGCAGTGAACAAATTTACGGCAGGTTTAGCCGTGGTACTGATGTGCACCTCTATTGCACTAACGGTAGCTTCTAACGCCAAGCGTTCAGTCTCCGTGGTGGACCAAGTAGAAATACCGGCTTCCGCCCCGGCCACGCCAGGCAAGTAAGTTGCACCGACTAAAAATTTTTAGTAGAATAGACGTTAGTTCCCTCGGTAAAATAAAATTTAAGCAGTTTAAGCGCGGATGGCGGAATTGGTATACGCGTGCGTTTGAGGGGCGCATGCCTAACGGCTTGAGGGTTCGAGTCCCTCTCCGCGCAAAAATTTCCTTCTTAAAAACCCGTGTTTCACTTCCACCCTTTTCCATAAACAGCCCCACCGCCTAACTCCTCTTCTATACGCAGTAACCGGTTATATTTAGCCACCCGTTCCCCACGGCAAGGAGCCCCTGTTTTAATTTGCCCGGTATTGAGGGCAACGGCAAGGTCAGCAATCGTAGTATCTTCCGTTTCGCCGGAGCGGTGTGAAATAATGGCGCGGTATCCCGCTTGCTGGGCCAAGCGAATGGTTTCTAACGTTTCGCTTAACGTGCCGATTTGGTTTAGCTTAATCAAAACCGCGTTACCACATTTTTGTTCAATCCCTTGGCGCAACCGTTGTGGGTTAGTCACAAACAAATCATCTCCCACCAGTTGTATGCGCGCCCCCAATGTAGCGGTCAATTGTTGCCAGCCGGACCAATCTTCTTCGTCTAAACCGTCCTCTATCGAAACAACCGGATATTTATCCACCAGCGCGGCCCAATAGTTAATCAGTGTTTGGGTGGTAAATTCCCGCTTAGATTTGGGCTGACAGTAAAAACCCCGTCCTTTAGCACTTTTCCATTCCGAAGTGGCCGCGTCCAACGCAAGTACAAAATCAGTACGAGGTTTGTAGCCGGCAGTTTCAATGGCACGTACAATATATTCTAACGCTTCGTCGTCGCCAGATAACTGCGGGGCAAACCCGCCTTCATCTCCAACCCCCGTGGCTTGACCGGACTTTTTTAATAACTCTTTGAGCGCGTGAAAAACCTCGCTTCCCGCGCGCAACCCTTCCCTAAATGTAGGAGCACCAATGGGCATAATCATAAATTCTTGGGTATCCAACAAATTATCCGCGTGGGCCCCGCCATTTAAAATGTTCATCATAGGTACGGGCAGTTGTCGGGCATAGATACCTCCCACAAAACGATACAACGGCAAACACAAAGCACGGCTGGCCGCTTTAGCACACGCTAATGAAACGGCCAATAGCGCATTAGCCCCCAAGCGGGATTTATCTTTTGTACCGTCCAGTTGTAGCAAGGTGTTATCAATGGCAAATAAATCATCCACGCGCCTTCCCACTAAGGCCGGAGCAATCTGTCTGTGGATATGTTGCACCGCTTTACAGACTCCTTTACCTCCAAACTTAGAAGGGTCTTTATCGCGCAGTTCCAGGGATTCAAAAGTCCCCGTGGAAGCCCCGCTGGGCACTGCCGCCCGTGCCGTTACACCATTAGCCAACGTAATCTGCGCTTCTACGGTAGGGTTCCCCCGCGAATCTAAAATTTCCCGCCCGGTAAGTTGAGTGATTTTCATATTTCTACCTCCTGCTCAGTGCACCTACGCTTAAAAATACTTGCTAGTAGCATAGTTATTTTTCACTCCTAAAAACAGCGTTTTTTTTAATTAGTTTCCAACCCCTCGCCAAAAGTAAAAGCGGGGAAATTATATAATATAAGTATGCACTATACTGCGTTAACGGCCGCTTGGATTTGCTGGGCTATCGTAGGGCTCTCGCCCATTATGGGCAAATACGCCGCCGGTTTAATTAGCCCGGCCGTGCTGGTTTTTGGAGGCACACTGTTGGGCATCTTGTATTTTACCCCGTGGATCACCCGCCACCATAAGTGGGGGGAACTGTTCGCTAAAAAAACGCGAGGAAAATTTTTGTTTATCGGCACATTCGGTACCGCCTTACCGTTTACCGTTTTTTTAATGGCCCTGCACTACACCACCCCGGGGAATGCAGCCATCCTACAGCAAAGCGAGCTGATATATTCGCTCTTGTTTGCCACCGTTTTCCTGCAGGAATTTCCCAGCCCTACCCAGCTGGGGGGCAGTGTACTCATTTTGACCGGGGTCTTACTTTTGCTTTGCAAAGAACCCTACACCGCACGCTGGACGGGGGATTTGCTGATTGTAGGCAGTACCTGGATGTTACAAGCCGGTTCTACCGTAGCTAAAAAACTACCCAAGCATTTAGATTATCGGGTTATTGGCATGGCACGCAATTTGTTTGCGTTGCCCGCGTTAATAATTATCTTAGGCGTAATGTATTTTTTGCACGAACCGTTTACCTTTACACCCACTGCCACCGCTTTTACGGTATTGGTCTATACGGGGTTTTTAAAGTATGGCCTTGCCATGGTGGTGTGGTATAAGGCCATCCGCACGCTGGATTTAAGCAAAGTAACCGCTATTTATTTATCTTACCCGGTGTTATCTTTATTGCTTTCCGCCTTATTGGGGTTGGACAAAATCACCCCGTACCAAATAATCGGGCTCGTCATTACTTGCACCGGGGCTTATATCATTCACCAAACAGCCCAAAAAGAAGGGCACTAGCATCCTTGGGGACCTCCGCACAAATACTCATAATAAAGTACAATATAGGTATGTTTACTATTTCTCCAGTGTATGCCATTTGGATAGCCTGGTTTGCCACGGCCCTTAATTTGGTGCTGGCCAAGCAGGTGGGGCCCTTTGTAAACCC
>JAZLAA010000085.1:0-18822 GCA_045612945.1 Elusimicrobiaceae bacterium | reverse complement strand
ATCTGACGGGGAGGTCTATACTCCTATTGTTTCCGCGCCGGAAACCGTGATTGTAATGAACGAACCCTCTTTGCCTAAATTTGAACCCATGCTGAAAAAAGGTGGGCTACTTATTTTAAATAGTTCGCTCATCAACTCACGCCCGACGCGTACGGACATTCAAACCGTCTGCGTGCCCTGCAACCAAATTGCCCAACAGTTAGGTATGGATCGGATTGCCAACCTGGTGGCTTTAGGGGCATTTATTAAATTGACGGGGGCGGTAACCCTGCAAAGCGTGGCAGATGCCATGAAAAAAGTGTATAAGCGCGCCAAGCCGGAAATGCTGGTGCTTAACCAAAAAGCTCTTGAGGCCGGGTTTAAAGCCGTTTGAAAGTTGGTTTGGTTGTTAGTACGTTTTTATTAAAATTCCCCAGGGGTTCCCCGGGGAATTTGATGGGATGCACAGTATTAATTTAATTAAAACCCAGTTCTTTGCACCACGAAATACTCTGCCCGCTAGTTTCTTGACAGTAACGACCGTTTTTATCTAAAACTAAATGGAAGGTACCTTCATTATAATTCGTCCCTGCATGAAAATAAACCGTTGGATTTGTAGGGGAACCACCAGCCTCATACCAACAAACAGAAAATTCCGCCACAGGACAAGTAACCCAACACACATTAGTGGTATACCCCTGGCTGCAATTTATACTTGCATCTAAATTAGCTGGGTTCCAATTGCTTATTCCGGCCGTGGTAGTTTCCGGGCCTTCCAACATTTTTACAGCGAGTGCTTGGCGTAAACTACCCATGGTACTCCATATTTCGGCCATACGGCTTCGGCGTACCGCGCGTTGGTATTGCGGTACAGCTACCGCCGCCAATATGCCTACAATTAGCACCACTACTAACAACTCTATGAGGGTAAACCCCCGTTTTGTGTTTTTCATAAACATCACCTCACTTTTTAATTTCAACAAACCTGTTTATGAAACCCACACAAAAACGGCCATTTGTACAAGGTCTAGTGAGCAGCCCTTATAATAAACAGCCGTAGCCTGCCACCCAAAACGGGTGGCAAACACTCGGCACAACACAAAAAGTTTGCAGCGCTTTTTACGTTGTGCCTAAACCGGCTGTTTTTGGAGCTCACTAGAACTTTTGGATTGCAAAAGTGCTCCGTATTCCGCATACGGTTCCAAAAACAGATTAAATTGTACCCATAGTATAATAAAAAAAGGTGTGTTTATCAATGATACTTCAACGGGTGCAAAAGATATTTATTCCCAGCCGCGTATTATGTACAATAATAAAAAGGAAAAATTATGAAAACAGTTATTTTTATTGGCTCGCATAAACATTTCTCCGGCTTACGCTTAGGGGCAGCCCTGGGAACGGTGCTTACTACCCAAGGCAATGAAGTGGTGCTGGCAGGCATCCCAAAAATGCTACCAGCTTATTTGGCATTGCCTACGTTAAAACTTAGCGCAACCGCCACTTTAAAAACCATTACAGCTACACTCAAAAAAGCAAATGCCCAGCGCGTGATTAGTGTGGCTCACTTGCCGGGTTGTGAGGCGGCCGCCACCTTAAACATTCCTTTTGTATATATAGAGCCCGAAAATTTAAAAGAAGACAAGCCCGTTAAAAATAAAAAAGCACTTCTTCAAAAAGCACAGCGGATCTTAGTTATTGGAAACACAGAAAAACCGCTTAATAAAAAATTATACCCGGCTAATGCCCAACGGGTGGTCAACCCGGCTATTTGGGTGGAACACTACAATTACCACAAGCCGGCCTGTTTTAAGAAAGAAAACAACATTGTAGCCGCTGGAATGTTTACCAAAGAGGGCGGGTTTGATGTACTACTTAAAACGTGGGCACGCCTGGCCCCGGCACATACTACTTGGCATTTGACCTTGGTAGGTGACGGAAGTAACAAAGCGGCTTTGAAAAAATTTATTGTCCAACACAACCTGCAAGCCAGCACGGAGTTGGTTCCGGCGGATACAGATTTATATAGCTTACTGCGTAATGCAGATATTTTTGTGAACCCGGCCCGCACGGCCCAAGGGTTGTGTGAACTCTTGGATGCTATGGCCAGTAAACTGCCTGTGGTGGCTACGGATGTGCCCGGAGTGGAAGAATTGGTAGCTAACGGAATTAACGGGCTTATCGTGAACCCCGGCGAAGAAGAACCGTTAACGATTGCCCTGGATGAATTGATGGTCAATTGGGGCAAACGGGTAGGTATGGCCTTGGAAGCAGCCCACCATAAAGAGCGTTTTGCCTTGGATGAGCTGGTGGCCCTTATCACGCATGATTAACTGGACAAGCCCGCAAACCCGACTGGCTTTTAAAGAAATTGAATCCTATGCTCAAATTTACGGCCGGGGTAGCCGGATAGTGCGCGCGGCTTATGCTTACCGAAAATTACGGAACTGGGTGTATTACAGCTTACAGCAACGTTGGGCCGGTGTGTGGAACCGCCCCTGTTTAAACCCGTCTAAATTACATATTCTCTTACACTTGCGCGGAGGTTTGGGGGATTGTGCCGCCCACCGGGTGTGTATTTTGGCTCTTCGAAAAGTGTTACCTAACGCCGTGTTTTATTATTATACGGACTCTCCCTACGCGGCCCGGCTTTTAATAGAGGCCGATGGCAAAAACGTATGCCTGCCCCCCGGCAAGATGCCTTACCGCCGTGCGTTTGATATGGCGTGTGAGTTATGTTTATCGTTTAAAACTGTGCACGTCCGTAAACAACGGATCGCGCAACTGGCTCCGGCCTTTTTGCCTATATTGGAAACCTCCCTTCAGCGGCAAGCAGAACTTCGGTTCTTTTTATCGGATAATTATCTATTAGATGATGCGTTGGGGCGGTTTTTGTACCAGGAGCACGCTTCGCGCTTAGAAGCAATACGCTATTTGAGTGCGCTGGATTTTGATGTCCAACAAACGGGGGAACTTCCCCCCGCCTTGCTCAAGCGAGATATCAACCGCTACCAATTACCCAAATATTATATTACCGTACATAGCGGGATTAACGCTACTTTTCAATTCAAGGGGGCCCCGCTTAAATGCTGGCCGGTAGAAAAATGGCGTGAGTTTACCACCTTGTTTAAAAAACAATTTCCACATATTCAAATTGTACAATTGGGCGGAAAAAACAGCCCGATATTTGATTTTGTAGATAAAAGCCTAGTAGGGGAGACCCCTGTAGAAGATTTGCCAGCTATTTTAAACAACGCCCTGGCTCACGTAGACGGAGAAAGTGGCCTGGTACAACTCACACGCTGGTTAAAAACGCGGGCCGTCGTTCTCTTTGGGCCTACGGCACCGTGTTTGTTTGCCCTTTCCAAAAACAAAAGCTTAGAAACTAAACAATGTGGGTACTGTATGTGGTTAAGCGGCCCTTCTTGGCATACCACTTGTGCTTTGGGGCACGCACGTTGCCAAAATATGGAAATGGATGCCCGCGCCGTATTAAACGCAGTTAGCGAAATCCTTCAAACCACGCGCGGATAAATTGCCGGGCAGTGGGGCGTTGCCAAATTAAAACTGCGTAGATAGTCACATAAATACTTCCGCAAACACCTAATTGCAACCATAAATTAAGGGGAACTACCCGGTTAACTAGTATCACCGGGGGCAGGGCCAACCCAGCCCAAAAAACGGCATAGAATACCGCAGAAAATTGTTTGAAGTAAGAAATACGGGGAATATAGCGTTTAAAAAACGGCCATTTAATGGCAAACCCTGCTCCTTGGCAAATGAGCAACAAATAAGGATAAGAGAAGGCCCCCCACTGAGTTAGGCCATACCACAATAACGCAAGCGAAAACACCACAATACCGGCCGAATATATAAAAACTTCCCGGATTTTACGACAAGCCACCACCATTCCCCATTGTAAATATCCTGGCGCCGTGAATAAAAGCACCCCTAGCATGGGACGCAAAAAACGTACAGTATGATCTACAGCTTGTTGGGAAAATTCCCCTCGTTTAAAGAAAAGCGTTACAATTTCCGGGGCAAAATAACAACTAAAAACTATAATCGGCCCCAAAATAAGGGCAGAAACATAATTATTGAGAATAAAAGTGTGGTTGGCTTTTTCCCACTGATCTTGGGCAGCGTACTCGGTAAGCTCAATTTTAGCTACATTGGCCGTGCGCGAAATAAATACCTCCGTAGCGGAATCCGTTAGCTGGCGGCAATAATTAAGTGCACTAACAATACCCACTCCTAAACCGCTCATCAAATAAATGGGCAATAAACTGGTCATCATATCACAAACAGCCAAGGTCTGCCCGGCCGATAAATTATGCAAGCCACGTTTACTCAAGCCATACCATTGAGGGTACAAACTTAGCCCTAATTGCTTTTTCCACACCCATAAAAAAACAATTACTTGCAACGCATTGGAAAAAATAAGCCCATATAGCATACTGGCAATGCCCCATTGTTTGCCCCATACTATCAAACAAACCAGCGGACAGGCGGCATTGAGAATACTAAGCCAGGTGACTGTAAAAAGCTTGCGCATTTCCAGCACGGCTTGCAAATAATAAGCTACTAGTTGCAGAGCAAACCACACAAACCCCAGCTGGATAATCCAGCGTTGGCTAGTTAATTCTTGCGTGCTAAAACGGGAAAACAATTCCCCAAACGAAACCGGCCAACCCGCTAACAGAAGTACAAGGATCCCCACCGCTATATATACATACAGCCAGGCCGTTAGAAAATGACGGGCTTGGGGAGCACTGCGTTGTTGTAAAAACATAGCTTCCGGGATGAGCACCTCATACCCCAGACGTTGCATAAAAGTTAAAGCGAAGCCCAAGAGCATCATGGTATAGAAATAAATATCCGTTTGGTAGGTAGCCCCAAAAAAAGCCGCAAATAAAAGGGCATTTACAAAGGAAATGCCCTTCCATATAAGGGTAGCGGTGGCGGCAATGGTTGCCCCGGAATGGTAGGAAGTGGGCTTAAAAAGGTTCTCCATATTTAGTATTATAATAATTTAGGAGAAAGTATGACTAAATTTGAACCTGTAATTGGGCTGGAAATCCATGTACAACTGGCCAGCCAAACCAAACTTTTTTGCACCTGTCCCAATGGAGTAGGCGAAACTACAAAACCCAATACGGCTATTTGTCCGGTTTGCACTGGACACCCGGGGGTACTTCCAGTATTAACAGAAGGGGCGTTGGAGTTGGCCGTGCGTGCGGGGCTTAGCATGCACTGTCAAACAAACCGCTATTCTTCTTTTTCACGTAAACATTATTTTTACCCGGATTTACCCAAAGGTTACCAAATTACCCAATACGACGAACCTATTAACGGCGCGGGCTATATAGAAATTACCTACGGCCCCAAAGACCAACTGCAAAAAAAACGTATTGGTATTCACCATGCCCATTTGGAAGAAGATGCGGCAAAATCTTCACACGAAGCAGACTATTCGCTAGTAGATTACAACCGAGCAGGAAGCCCACTACTAGAGATTGTATCTATGCCGGATATGCGTAGCCCCGATGAAGCCTACGCGTATTTAACGGAAATTAAACGTCTGATGCGCTGGGTGGGAGCATCCAACTGTGATATGGAAAAAGGGGAACTGCGCGTAGATGTAAATATCTCGCTACGCCCAGAAGGACAAGAAAAATTTGGCACTCGGGCGGAAATTAAAAACTTGAACTCTTTTAAAGCTGTGCGCGAAGCCCTTATCTACGAAATTAACCGACAAACGGAAATTTTAAATGCAGGAGGAACCGTTAAGCAAGAAACCCGCCTGTGGGATAAGGTAGAGCTGGTTACTAAACCTATGCGTTCTAAAGAAGATGCCCTGGATTACCGCTATTTCCCGGAGCCGGATTTACCCCCCGTAATCCTGAGTGAAAGTTGGCTGGAAAAAGTGAAAGCTCGTATGCCCGAACTACCGGCCAGCAAAGAAACCCGCTTTATGCAGGCCGGGCTTTCGGCCTATGATGCGGGGGTGCTGACTTCATCCCGGGAATTGGCAGATTATTTTGAAACGGTTACCAAAAATGCCAAAATTTCCTTAAAAACCGCTGCTAACTGGATTGAAACCGATTTATTGGGCCTGCTGCATGCCGACAATAAGGAAATAGACGCTTCTCCTATCCCGGCAGAGCGCCTGGCCCAACTTTTGGAACTGGTGGAAAACGGTAAAATTAACCGCAAACAAGCCCGGGAAGTATTTGAAGAAATTTACCAACACGGCGGCAACCCGGCCGAAATTGTACAAAAACGTGGAATGGTTCAGGTAAGCGACGAAGGGCAACTGGAAGCTTGGGCCAAAGCTGCGTTGGAAGCCAATCCCAAAGCCGTAGCCGATTATAAAAAAGGCAATAAGGCCGCTATCGGGGCTTTGGTGGGAACCGTGATGAAATTGAGTAAAGGTAAAGCGAATCCCCGGGTGATTAACCAATTGCTTGCCAAACTTTTAGGATAACAAGGAGCCACATAAGCACAAAATGAGGAAAACGGATATTGTTGTTGCCAAATCGGCCGGGTTTTGCCCGGGTGTAAAAAAAGCAATAGATCAAGTAATAGAGCTGGCTTCTTCCGGCAAAACGCCCGTCTATACGGTAGGGCCGCTGATCCATAACACCCAGGTAACCAACATGCTGGAAATGAAAAAAATTACTGCTATTAACTCACTAGCACAAGCTACAGATGAAAAAGGGGTGTTGGTCATCCGCGCCCATGGCATTACGCCGGATTTTCAAAAAGAAATTGAGTCTTCCGGCAAAACAATTATTGATGCTACCTGTCCGTTGGTAAAACACGCCCAAAATATTATTGCCAAATTTGCCGTTCAAGATTACCATACCGTGATTGTGGGGGACAAAGAGCATGCTGAAGTCGTAGGTCTGATGGGTTATACTAAAGGCCACGTTAATGTGGTGGCCAACCTAGAAGAGGCCAAAGCGTTACCGCATTTTGAAAAGGTGAATGTGGTTTCACAAACAACTCAACAAGAAGACGTTTTTTACGAAATTGCACAAGAAATTAAAAAACATGCAGATGAATGTCAAATTTCAAATACCATCTGTCAACCCACCAAAGACCGCCAAAAAGAAACCATTGAACAAGCCAAAAATGCGGATTTTGTAATTGTGGTGGGTGGTAAACACAGTGCCAATACCGCACGTTTGGCGTTACTTTGCCAAAAAATTGCCCCACACGTACAACATGTAGAAACGGAAGATGAATTGGACGAAAAGCTGGTAGTAGCTGCCAAAAAAATTTTTATTACGGCGGGGGCTTCTACCCCCAGTTGGGTGATTGATAGTGTGGTTTTTCGCGTAAAAACCTTGCGCGACAGAGCTAACCGCAAAATTGTATGGAAATAAAATCCGGGAGAAACGCATGAGCTTAAAACGTATTGGAATTTTAACAGCCGGAGGCGACTGCCCCGGTTTAAACGCGGTAGTGCGCGCAGTAAGCAAAAATGCACTGGGTCACGGGATAGAAGTGTTCGGGGTGCGTAACGGGTTTGACGGCCTAGTGCGTAATGATATTTTTAAGATTACCAACGAAACGGTTTCCGGCATTCTAACGTTGGGCGGTACTATTTTGGGAACTAGCAATATCGCTAATCCGTTTAAATATACCCTGGCCCCGTTCGGCACGCCTGAAAATCCGCGTGATGTTTCCAGCGTAGCCCTGCATAATTTTAAAGAGCATGAATTGGATGCCCTAATTACCATCGGCGGGGATGGTACGCTACATATGTCACAGCAATTCGTTGAACTAGGGTTACCCATTGTAGCCGTACCCAAAACCATTGATAATGACTTGGACGCTACCGACCAAACCTTTGGGTTTGACTCGGCCCTGCATATTGCTACCGAGGCCATAGACCGTTTACACACCACCGCCCAATCTCACCACCGGGTTATGATTGTGGAAACGATGGGTCGTTATGCGGGATGGATTGCCTTGCGCTCCGCTTTGGCCGGCGGGGGAGATATTGTTCTTATTCCCGAAATTCCATATAACGAAGACGTTATTGTAAAATTTATTTTAAACCGCAAAAGCAAGGGCAAACCCTTTAGTATTGTGGTAGCCGCAGAAGGTGCCAAAAACGAATCCGGCGAGCAGGCCATTGCCCGCACGGTAGCCGGCAGTACGGATGCCATCCGGTTGGGGGGGATTGCTTATAAATTAAGTGATATGATTGAACAACGCACTGGCATTGAGTCGCGTGCGTGTGTATTGGGCCACACCCAGCGTGGTGGCACGCCTACGGCGTTTGACCGCTGGCTTTCTACCTTGTACGGCGCCAAAGCGCTTGATATGGTACTGGAAGGAAAGTTTGGATATATGGCCTCGTTTAAAAATTTTGGCATGGCCGAAGTAAAAATTGCAGATGCTATTGCCCAACTTAAACGGGTAGACCCCCACGGAGCCGAAGTGAAAGCCGCCTTAGAAGTGGGTATGAGTTTTGGTTCGGCTCAAATTGGCTAAATAAAGCAGGAGCATTGTATGCAAGACAACCAAGATATTATTTACGGGATTCACCCGGTGCTGGAAGCACTTAAAAGCAAAAAACGCAATGTAACCCAGTTGTATGTATCAGATAGTAAAGCCCGGCACCGCACGGTGAAAGAAATTATCCGCTTGGCCACGCGTACCAATGTACGCATTGACCGCATTGAAAATAAAGTGTTGGACCGCTTAACCGGTAACGCCAACCACCAGGGCATCTTAGCCAAAGTGCAACCGGTTAAACTGATGAAGCTTTCTACCGCTTTATACGAAGCTGATGGCAAAAAAGACGAGCTATGGCTGGCCGTTGACGAAATGACCGACCCGCAAAACCTGGGGGCTATTATCCGCAGTGCGGCGTGTTTGGGGTTCTCTACCATTATCTTGCCCAACCGGCGTACGGTAGGCATTACTCCTGCGGTGTATAAAGTGGCGTGCGGCGCTATTGAAAACGTAAACTTGGTAGAAGTGGCTAATTTATCGGCCGCCATTACGGATTTAAAAGAAGAAGGTTTTTGGATTTATGGGGCCGATATGGCCGGCAAACCCATTCACAAAATGCAGTACAATTCCCCGGCGGTACTGGTAATTGGTTCCGAAGGGTTTGGTATCCGTGAAAAAACAGCCGAAAATTGTGATGATATTGTCTCTATCCCGCAAAAACAGCTGGGCAACGTGGATAGTTTAAACGCATCAGCCGCAGCCAGTATTATTATGTACGATATGATGAGCAAAATTAAGCTGCGCTAAATTAGCCACACTTTTTATCAACAATCCCCCAGCATAGCTGGGGGATTGTTGTTACCACAGAACTTATGTTGATACTACAACTTAATATGGCATGTTTCTTCAAAGAGTTTAAACTCTTTGTGCGCCGCTGCCTTAGTTTCGGCCAGGCCGGAATATCCTTGCTCTATAGAGCGGATGGTATCCATGATAATGTTATCGTGCGGATTGGAAGCATCGCGCCCGTTCCATGCAGGTTCGGATAAGTCCATAAAATACGCATACTTAGCACGAACGGTTGCTTCTAATTGCTCACAAGCTTGTCCGTTATTGAGTTGGTTGTTAATATGTACCATATCAGCCCATGTTTGCAAGGGAACGGTGGCTCCGCGATAGGTATATGTATTGAGTTCATTAAAAGTATCCAACACTTTTCCACTGGCTAATTCGTCCAATACTTCTTTTGCCCCCTGAAGTTGGTTAACCAAATAATACTGGTAAAAACTATCTGCTAAGCGAGGATATTTTTCAAAAAAACCAGGTTGTTGGGATAATTCCTCAAACACATGTACAAAAGCTTCAAAGTTGGGATAAACCGAAGCCATATAGTGATACGTAAATACATTGGCATCTTCTTCGTAGTTGGTAATTTGCTGGCTACCCCATACTATTTTATAATCGGGGGTGCGCGAATCTAACATTTTATTTAAATCCGACAAATCTAACCGTTTATAATCTAATACAGGCAAGGTATGCAATTGCCAACCGTGCATCAGCTCATGGAAACCTAACATCCCTAAAAGGCCGCGAAGCCCTTTAGCGGGAGCACTGTCTGCCCCATAATTAGGTACGATTTCGCCATAATAAAGGCGAATCACATCAAAGGCACGCTCTGTCAGATTTACTTTTACTGTTCCGTTCGGATAATAACCCGGTTGAGTGTAATCGAACTGCGGGTCATCTTCCGGCCCAAATCCTAAAAAACGCTCCGTTATGGCACGCCAAGAATGGTTTACCAAAAAAGTTTGCTGGAAAATTTGTTCGCTCAAATTAACGGGGCCTAAATACTTGGTATTATAGGTGGTATTTGGGGAAAATTGTGCCAAATCTATCAAAAACCGTTCTAACAGCGCAACTTCTTCTTTGGCAACTGGGTCTTTAAGGCACTCTTGCGGAGTGGCCAGTTGGTAAGTATCTCCCTTTTTAAGCTCGCAGGCGATACGGACTTTATTTTGAGGTTGCACGATTTGTTTTGCGCTGACTCTTTGTAAAGCCACATCCAGTTCAGTCCCCCAAACAAGTCCTGTACAAAATAACAGAAACGCGGTTGCTATTTTCCTCATTTTCTTCTCCTCGATTTTGGTTAGCTATAAGATACCTATATGCTAACAGTTCTCTGCCAAGCACACAAGGGACAAAAGGCCTATACTAGTATAGGCCTTAAAGTCTACCATAAAATCTCCTTCCCCGAATCTGGTAAAAATTAACCGTAAAAAATGCCAAAAACAGACATAAATTTTCATCAAGTTAAGCGTAGTAAACTATAAGTACGCATGGGCTTGTTTTTGCAACACAACTTTATTATACTATAGGTACAATTTTATCTGTTTTTGGAAGCGTTTAAGAAACGCAGAGCCTAGAAAGGCATAGAACAAGTCCAAAGATAGTCGTATTAGGTACAGCCGGAACTCGAGACCCGGCTGTGCCGAATGTTGTCTGCTCACCAAGCAGGCACTACGGCTGTTCACTTTGGTTACTTGTTCTAGCTAAGCGGGCAGCCGTTTTTGTATGGGTTTCATAAGCAGATAAATTGAAATTAAATATGGAGGAACTGTTTATGAAAAACAGAACAAGAGGGTTTACCCTCATAGAGTTGTTAGTAGTCGTGCTAATTGTTGGCATTTTAGCGGCCGTAGCCGTACCGCAATACCAAAAAGCGGTGGAAAAGAGCCGTATGGCCGGTATATGGAGTAACCTGGGGTCTTTGCGTAAGGCCTTGGCTGTAGCTATGATGACCCCGGAAACCTTCACAGATGGTGTAAGCAGCTATAACCCGCAAAACTTAGATGTGAGTATAAATTGTACAGCTACTAATGGCGGGCACGCATGTATGGTTGAATGTCCCATATCTAAATTATCGTCCTGCCAATACGAGGTAGATACCTGGCCGACAGTGACTAACCCGAAAGTTAAATTTTCGGGAAGTGCAGACGGAGGATACGTTCATTTTGTATTAGATAATAATGGTCGTTCTTGTGAGGAACCAAGCGCAGGTACCGGTTCTTTGTGTAGAGATTTAGGTGTTTTAGACTAATCTTTAATTTCTAGAGTTTACATGCAGCCGTTCTCCACCGTAAATATACGGAGAACGGTTGTTTTTTGCTACAATAGTAGTAACGGGGCATGGCTCAAGTGGTAGAGCGCCCGCTTTGGGAGCGGGAGGTTCCCGGTTCAAGTCCGGGTGCCCCGATTTCTTTATGAACCATTCTACTTCCGCACATATAGGCGTGTTTAATCGGTTCCATACCCCGGATGAAACGGCCGAGCAGTCGTCGCATGGCGGTATTCAAACAGTTACTTCGGTAGTGTTTCATACGCCTTTTACGTTTGATAAGCTGGTGCTGTCTGCCAATGTGCGTAGCCAAACGGACGGTTGCTTGCTGTTGGAAGCACAAGTATGTGTGGACGGGCAGTGGAGCGAATTTTACAAATTGGGGCTTCTGTCAGGCAAGTTTAAAACTAGTTTTCCTCCGCAACAAGATGCTTTTGGCCAGGTGCAAACCGACCAGTTAGAACTTGTCCACCCTGCCCAAGCTTATCGCTACCGCCTAAAGCTCTACGGTGATATGGAACTCTTGTTGCTGGCCGCTTCGTGCGTGCAAGGCCCGTTTGTGTATAACGAAAAATCAGCCTCACGTGTGCCACCTGGGGAATACACCCACCCTATTATTCCGCTTAGCCAAATGGAACAAGATACCCCCCAAAAGCGACGCATTTGCAGCCCCACGTGTTTATGTATGGCGTTACAAGCACTGGATTATGCGGCCCCGCTTGGCGAAGTGCTTTCCCGCGCGTTTGACCAAACGGCCGGGCTATACGGTAACTGGGTTTTCAATGTGGCCGCGGCCGCCAGCTTTGGGGCGCAAGTATTCTTTAGGCGTTTTGCCCAGTTAGAAGAACTGGAACATTTTGTACACGCGGATAGCTTAGTAATAGCCAGCTTGGCTTTTGGCAGGGGCGAGCTACCCAATGCCCCGTTGGAAAAAACGCCCGGTCACTTGGTGCTGGTGCGCGGGTGGAAGAAACAAACCGTTTTAGTGGCAGACCCGGCGGCCCCCACCGCAAGTAGTGTCCTGCGCGAATATAATGCCACAGATTTTGCCCGGGCGTGGCTTTGCAACAAACAAGGCGCGGCATATGTAGTGAGGCATCCATGAAAAAATTTTTACTGTTGATTTGCACGTTATTAGGGCTATTGGCTTGTAACCAACCGCCACAGCCCGACACGCTAATTGTAATACACAAAGGGGAAATGGAATCGTTAGACCCGGCCTATTCTTACGACGGGGTAACCCAAGGCATGCTCTTAAACGTGTATGACACCCTGCTCAAATTTAAAGGTAGTTCCCTTACCGAGTTAGAACCCTCCCTTTCTACCCAAGTGCCTACAAAAGAAAACGGGCTCATTTCCAAGGACGGGCTAACCTACACCTTCCCTATCCGCCAAGGCGTGCTGTTTCACAACGGTACCGAGCTCACCCCCGAAGATGTGCGCTATTCACTTTTGCGGTTTTTACTTTCCGACGTGTCGGGCGGGCCGTCCAGCTTGCTTTTGGAACCTATTTTGGGCGTTTCCTCCACCCGTAACAGCCAGGGCGAAATTATAGTGAATTTTAAAGAGGCGGAACAAGCAATACGTGTCGATGGTAATAACGTAATCATTACCCTTAAAAGGCCGTTTGCTCCGTTTTTGTCTATTTTGGCCCGGTGGGGATATGTGGTAAGCAAATCGTGGGCTGTATCCCGTGGCGCGTGGGACGGCACCGAAGCTACGTGGAAAGAGTTTAATAATTTTGACAAACTTTCCTCGCCGTTTTTTGAGGCCGCCAACGGCACAGGGCCGTTTCAAATAGCACGCTGGGATATTGCCGGAAAAAGTGTGGTTTTAACCGCACACGAAAATTATTTTGCAGGAGCCCCCCGTTTAAAAACGGTGTTTATGCGCACCGTGGAAGAACCCTCTACCGTGCGCCTGATGTTGGAAACCGGCGATGCGGACGTGGCGGAAATCTCACCCAAGTTTATCCGCCAATTACAGGGCAACCCCGCCGTTACTCTGTATGAAAATTTGCCGCGCCTGCGTACAGACCCGGTGCTCTTTTTCACCCGTAACATTAACCTCTCTGGCAACCCGGATGTGGGCTCCGGCCAATTAGACGGGGAAGGCATCCCGGCAAATTTTTTTGACGATAAGGACCTACGCAAAGGTTTTTTGTATGCGTTTGATTATGAAGCGTTTTTGAACGAGTCCATGCAAGGGCGTGGGCAACGCGCTATCGGCCCCGCCCCGCAAGGGCTACTGCCGCAGGATACGTCTTTTGAGCGTTATCAATTTGATTTAGAGAAAGCGCGTAAGTACTTTCAAAAAGCATGGGGAGGCCAAGTGTGGGAAAAGGGCTTTAAATTTACCATGACCTACAACACCAGCGGCGAAATGCGCCAAATTGCATGCGAAATTTTAAAACGTAATGTAGAAAGTTTGAACCCTAAATTTAAAATAGATTTACGCGGCGTAACCTGGCCGGCGTTCCTAGAAAAAACCGCTAATCACCAAATGCCTATTTGGGCCCGTGGCTGGGTAGCCGATTACGCAGATGCACACAACTTTTATTTCCCGTTTTTACACAGCCAAGGGCGTTATGCCCTTTCACAAGGCTACAGCAACGCACAGGTAGACAAACTGATTGAGCAAGCCGTGGCGGAAACTAATTTTGCTAAACGCAGGGCCCTTTACCGCCGCGTTCACCAACTGATGTATGAAGATGCTATGCAGCTCTACACCGTACACCCCACCGGCCTATGGGCCATGCGCTCCCGCGTAAAAGGGTTTGTAGATAACCCCGTTTATATGGGTATTTATTTTTACCCTATGTATAAAGAAGGCAATTAAAATCCCCTGCGTCATCTATAAACACAGGGGCTTAAAAAGATATTATTTGGTAACAAATTCCGCAATACCGCCTAATACCATATCTACGGACATTAAAATCAAAATCATACCGGTCAGCCGTTCTATAGCGGTTAACCCGCGCCGCCCCAGCAACTTGCTGAGCGGAAAAGAACTAAGCAAAATAGCCATATTGATAACAGACGCACACAATACCGCGCCCAGCGTGATGAATTTATTAGAGTGTTGAGCCGCAATAATAAGCACCATAGACAAGGCAGCCGGCCCAGCCACCAGCGGGATAGCCAAGGGCACAATAAACGGCTCGTCCTTCGGGTCACTCTTAACGTCACTTCCGTCGTCAGTACTAAAGACCAGGTTAATGGAAATTAAAAACAAAATAATTCCCCCTGCAATACTTAGAGAATACGAGTGAATGCCAAACGCCCGCAAAAACCACTTCCCACAAAAGAGGAAAAACACCATAATCAGCAACGCAATAACAAGTTCCCGCAAAATAACTACTTTACGCCGTTCGGGCGCTACTTTTTTTAAGGCTGTAATAAACAGGGGGATATTACCAAATCCGTCCATGACCAACGCTAGTGTAATTACTGAAGAAATAAAAGAATCCATACCTACTCCCCAGGGCATTTGAGAACCCAGATATGGTTATATTATACCAAATTGGTGGGAGACGTTAGGAGTGTTTAGAATTTTTTAAACGTTGTTCTTTTTGTTGTTTGCTGACATTACGACGAGCCCCCGGTAAAAGCTGTTTTAAACGGCGGCGCATCTGACTGGCCGCAGAAATGTGTGCAGGTAGTTCGTGCGTGCGGTCAGAGGCACGGCGGCGCGGCCCTTGGTAAGTTTTTAGTGACAATTCTTCCGGCACTTTTCCGCTTTCTACCGAAATACGCTGATGCGGGAAAATACTTTGCCGCCCGGTTATCAAAAAGCTAATCACACAAGCTACCGTAGCATACGGAGCTATAGACGCACCAAACAGTTCTATGGCCATAATGCTGGCCGACAACGGTGTATTGGCGGTACCGGCCAGCACGGCTACTAACCCCAAGGCCGCCAAAGTGGCACTGTCCATTTGCAATACCCCCGCCAACAAAGCTCCGGCTTGTACCCCTACAAAAAATATCGGGGTAATAATCCCCCCAATACCACCGGCCGCTAAGGTAACTGAAGTGGTAATAATTTTGTACAAAAAACCAAAGGGACGCAGCAGTTCCTCCCCACCAAGCGGGCCATTGATACCCTCCATTCCTAAGCCCAAATACGCCGGGGAAATGACCGTTCCCACCAACACCAGCAAAAGCCCACCTATCATGCACGTCCAAAACATCCCGGCGCGTACGGTAACAAACCGAAACAGCACCCGCGCAAATTTACTAATTTCAATAAATAGGATCGAAACCAACCCAAAACACACGCCCGCAATGACTACTTTTAAGAAAAACTGTTCATTAAACACCGGGGTAAAAGACATAGGATGATACACGTAGTTTACCCCTAAATAAGACGTAACCCCAAACGCGGTAATCCCAGCTACCAGGGCGGGAAACATCACGGCATAAAAAATGTGGCCCACCCACAGCACCTCCAACCCAAACAATGCCCCGGAAACCGGCACGCCAAATACACCCGCAAACCCTGCACTTACGCCGCAAATCATCAATTGGCGTTGGTCCTGCACGCTTAAGTGCAAAACTCGGGCCAACCAGGCCGATACCCCGGCCCCCATATCAGCACAAGGGGCTTCTTTACCGGCAGATCCCCCCATGGCCATGGTAACAATGGAGAGAAAAAATACTTTTGCGGCAGAGATAAGTGAAACAGGGCGGTGGGCATTGATACGTTTAATAACAGCGTCGGTAGAGCAGTCTTTGTGTGTTTTGGCTACTCTGCGTGATAAAACAGCTGTTAAATAAAGCGTAAACGGCAGTAAAATGTACAAATAGGAGGCACTTTTCTGCACACCCAACGCTTGGTCTAACAATTTTAAAAAAACAGCATCCGCCGTCCCTATTACACACCCAACAAGGGTAGCTAACAGGAGCCATTTAAGGATATGGCACAGATTATGGGCGGGCTGTCTAAACATAGGCAATATTTTTAATGCAACCCACACTTACAGATGTGGTCTTTTTCGTGCTGATATTTTTCTAAACTTTCTTTTTCCAGCGGTTTGTATTCGCTAGTGCGGCGGATAAGTTCGTCAAAATCAATGGTTTTGGAAGGGAACATCGGCCCGTCCACGCACGCAAATTTTACTTTTCCCTCCACCGTTACACGGCAACAACCACACATGCCCGTACCATCTAGCATAATGGGGTTTAAGCTGGCGTGCGGGTTCATGCCTAACTTGTCCATCAAGCGGGAGGTAAATTTCATCATGGGAATAGGGCCAATAATAAAGCCGGCATTTATTTTTTCGCCGCTGTCATAGAGCCCTTGGATAGCATCAGTGACCATCCCTTTTAGCCCATAGGAACCGTCGTCGGTGGTGGAGACGGTTTTGTCGCACAAGGCGCGCATTTGAGGTTCCAAGATTAGCAAGTCTTTCGTGCGGGCTCCCAGTACGGCAATTACTTTATTCCCTGCTTCTTTTAAGGCACGCGCAATTGGGTACACTTCGGCAATCCCTACCCCACCGCCTACTACTGCTACCGTGCCGTAGTTTTTAATTTCCACGGGCGTACCTAAAGGCCCCGCCACATTTAAAAATTGTTCCCCTGCTTGCAAACTGTTAAATAACGAGGTAGATTTGCCAATAGCTTGGATAATAACTGTAATGGTACCTTTTTGGGCGTCCCAATCTACTAGGGTAACGGGTACCCGCTCGCCACCTTCATGCCCGCGCAAAATGACAAATTGCCCCGCTTTGGCGGATTTTGCGATTAGCGGTTTGTAAATAACAAATTTAACTACTACCTCGTTAAGCGGTTCGCGCGCTAAAATGGTATTTTCCTGCATATTATTTTCCCTCCAAATACGCGTTAATGCGTTTGGCGGCTTCTATGCCGTCTTTCATGGCCAGAAGCACGGTGGCCCCGCCGCGGATAATATCCCCTCCGGCATACACCCCCGGCAAAGAAGTTTTACCGTCCGCATCCATTTCCAGCACGCCACGCTCGGTAGTTTTGAGTTCGGGCGTGGTTTTGGCGATAATGGGGTTAGGCCGCTGTCCAATAGCTACTATTACCGTGTCGGCCGGCATCACGAATTCCGAACCGGGTATTTCCACCGGTCTACGGCGGCCTTTAGCATCTGGTTCGCCTAGTTCATTGCGTGTAAATTTAAGGCCACTCACGCGCCCGGTTTCGTCCGTGAGGACTTCTTTGGGGGTTAGTAAAAATTCAAAAGTTACGCCTTCCTCTTGAGCGTGCTCTACTTCAGCAGCCCGCGCAGGCATTTCGGCGGCACTGCGGCGGTAAGCCACGGTGACCGTGTCCGGCCCCAGACGCATAGCACAGCGCGCGGCGTCCATAGCACTGTTTCCGGCCCCTAACACAATAACGTGTTTGCCAATTTTGATAGGCGTATCGGTAGCCGGGAATTTGTAGGCCTGCATTAAATTGATACGTGTTAAAAATTCGTTAGCACTATAGACCCCAACAGCGTTTTCACCGGGGATACCCGTCATGGTTGGCAATCCGGCACCACTGCCTACATACACAGCATCATACTGTTTTAGTAATTCTTGCACTGTTTGAGTGGCCCCTACCAGCACATCTGGCACAAATTTGACCCCCATGGATTTAACGGTTTCAATTTCGTGGTCAATTACTTCGCGCGGCAAACGGAAAGACGGGATACCGTACCGCAACACGCCGCCAAACGCATGCAACGCTTCAAAAACCGTTACTTCGTGCCCGGCACGGGCTAGTTCCGCTGCTGCCGCAATAGATGACGGCCCCGAACCGATACACACCACTTTTTTACCTGTTTTAGGGGCAGTTTGCGGGGCTTTTAGAAGCCCTTGTTTGCGGGCTGTATCAGCGGTGTAACGCTCTAACATGCCGATATTTACGGAGCCAAATTTTTCCTTTAAAACACAATTACCTTCACAATGCTTTTCCTGCGGACACACGCGACCGCAAATAGCCGGCAAGAGGCTGGTTTCCATAATTTTGCTCACCGCCTCGCCAATTTTTCCTTCTTTTACATAGGCAATAAAATCCGGGATTTGCACCCCCACCGGGCAATTAGCCTGGCAGCGGGCATTTTTACAGTGCAGACAGCGCTGTGCTTCCGCTTGGGCTTGGGCAGGGGTGAACGATTGGGCTACTTCGTCAAAATTATGTTTACGCACAGCGGGGGATTGTTGCGGGCCGCTATTGCGTGGGGCCGACGGATTAGGCATAATAAGAACTCCTCTAATTAAAAAACAATATGGTAAAAAAACGCAC
>JAZLAA010000084.1:0-3174 GCA_045612945.1 Elusimicrobiaceae bacterium | reverse complement strand
TCTTACACAAAAATTAAACCGAGCGGTAAAGAATACACTTATTTGCGCTGTTCCAAGCACTCCCACGAAAATACGTGTACGGCAGTACAGGTGCAAGAAAATGTGGCTTTAGCGGATGTGGAACAAGCACTAAGCCGTATCACTATTACAAACGAAATAGCCGTAGAAATTGCCCGCCATTTGACCGATTATAACAAAGGGCAAGTATCTGTTCAATTGCAAACTGCACACAATGCGGACAGGGAGGTCGCGGTAATAACGAACAAAATCAGCCGGTTGGTGGACTTGCAATTAAATGGAGTCATGCCAGAAAGCATATTTAAGCAAAAATTGACAGAACTGCAGGACGAACAAAGCCGTTTAAAGCTGTTAAAGGAACAAAATACAGTAGACGAAACTGAATTTAACGTTTCGCTTGAAGAAGTGTTAAATTTAGCTCAAAATGCGGTAGAGGTCTTTAAGAGTTCGCAAATTAGTCAAAAACGTGAAATTTTGTCTTGCGTTTTTACTCCCTTGTTTTTGAAAGGGAAAAACCTTGAAATTATCTACAAAAAACCCTTCGACTTGCTTGTCAAAGGGTCTAATTTTTTAAACTCTTACCGGGGAAGGGACTTGAACCCTTAAGCCCGTGCGGGCAATAGTTTTTGAGACTATCCTGTATACCAATTCCAGCACCCCGGCTTAAAGTTATACTCTATTATACTATATTTCGCGTGTGGTTGGGTAGTGTTTGTGCAGGTAACGCATTTTTAAGGTCTTTGTTTACCAAGGTCGCCACGCACGAGTCCGACCATACATTTAAAGACGTTTCCACCATATCCAACACGGTGTAGAAGGGTAGAATAATACCCAAAAGTTGTATCGGCACATTCATAGAAGAAAGCAAACTGGCCGACAAGAAATAACACCCCATAGGTACCCCCGCGTTACCAATAGCGGCCACCGTGGCAATAACTACCCATGTTAAAAGGGTGGGAATGGTAATAACAGCCCCGTTGTTTTGCATCAAATAAATTACCGTAATTAAAATAAACGAAGCGCACCCGTTCATGTTAATGGTAGTACAAACGGGCAATACAAAGCGTGAAACGGTAGGGTGAATTTTGTTGTTTTGCTCGGCACAGGCCATGGTAACAGGTAACGTGCCGGCGGATGATTTAGAGAAAAACGCCACCAACAGTGCCTTAGACATATTTTGTGCGGTGCGTAGCGGATTGATACGCCGTACCAACAAAAATAGCGGCAGTACCAGCACCCCCTGGATTAGGTTAGAGCTCACCACCAGCATAAAGTAATGCCCCAGCCCGTTTAGGGCAATTCCGTTCGCAAAATCGCGCGTACAGATAGAGGTAAATCCAAAAATCCCCAGCGGCAGTAGCCGGATGATCACATTTACAATGGAAAATAAAATGGATTGTATCGCCCCCAGTACATTTAAAATGGTAGCACGGGGCTGGTCCTCCTCAATAAAGCGGATAGCAAATCCTACTGCTAAAGCAATGATAAGTACGCTTAGTACGTTGCCTTGCACTAAGGGGGCCAGCGGGTTATCCGGAATGACGG
The DNA here is from genome assembly GCA_045612945.1 of Elusimicrobiaceae bacterium. GTDB lineage: Bacteria > Elusimicrobiota > Elusimicrobia > Elusimicrobiales > Elusimicrobiaceae > Avelusimicrobium. The sequence goes on along the minus strand of JAZLAA010000084.1, from coordinate 1,611 downwards.
ATACAAAATATTCCAAATACCCTTTTTGGGTGGCCAGCCCGGTGGGTACGTCCGGCGTTGCCGAGATATTAGCCGGCGTGAAAAAGTAATACAAGGCCGCGCCTACGCCAGCTGCAATAAGCGTAGTGGTAAGGGTGTAGCCCAGGGTACGTTTCCATAGGGCTTTTTGGGTTTTGGCACTACCCAGGCGGGCAATGGTATAGCAGATAGTAATAGCAATTACCGGCACGCTGATAAACTTAAATAAGCGTACAAAAACATCACTTAAAAACTGGGCCACCGTCACACCCAGTGAGGAAGGGTACAAACCGTTAAAAATGCCCAGCCCAATGGCCAGGGCAAACCAAGCGGCATATTGCCAAGAGGAAGTTTTTTTCATAGATAACTTATTATAGCAATTCTGTGGAACCCTTGTTTTTGCGGGTGTTTTTTATTACACTATTAATACAATTTAATTCTGTTTTTGGAACTATATGCAAGATATAGTGCGCTGTTCTTCACAGAACGGCACGGGAAAAGCCAAAAACAGTCGTTTAAAGGCGCAATGTGGCGGAACTTATAATCCCGCTGTATTGTGCCGAGTGTTTGTCATTTTTACTTTTTGTAGGAACGGCAAGCCACGGCTGTTATGTAGAGGTCATTTTCCCGGCTTGTATATGTCAGCCGTTTTTGTTGAGTTTCATAAACAGTTAAAAATTGAAATTAATTAAAAGGAGAACTGTTTATGAAAAACAGAGCAAGAGGGTTTACCCTCATAGAGTTGTTAGTAGTAGTGCTTATTGTAGGTATTTTAGCGGCCGTAGCTGTGCCGCAATACCAAAAAGCCGTAGAAAAAAGCCGCTTGGCGGAGGTATGGGCCAATTTAAGTGCATTGCACCAAGCGGTCACAGTTAAAGAAATTGAAAGTAAAGGCACAGATATTTGGCAGAATAATCAAGGGCCGTTACTGTCTGCTTTGGATGTTACACTGCCTGGACTGGTTAACTGCTATAGTGGGGCTAGTGGCTCAGATTGTTCGGTGGCGTGTCCGTCGTCTGGGTGGACAAATTGTGCTTATAGTGTGGGCCAGTACTATACAGGTGGCCGGTTTGCAAGATTATTTGCATTTACACGCACAAAAGATAATACGGAGTTTTGGTTAGGAATTGGAGAAAATGGACAAAAAATGTGTGGGGATAGTGGAACTGGTGCTAAATGTAATGACCTTGTTACTTGTACCAGCATAGAAACAGATGGTGTATGTTACTTAGACTAATGGATTAAATAACGGGTTAAGACCCCCGGCGTAAACCGGGGGTCTTAACTAGATTTTATTGGTAAACGATACCGCGGTACGTTGCGGGTCCAGCGCGTGGCCTATTATTTTATAGGTGTCATCCTTCACGGCCAGTTCAAACTGTTTGCGCCCGGGGGCGAGTACCGCTTGCATATCACGCTGAAATTGCACCGGGTCGCCGGATAAAAGGGCCAGGCGGCGCAGGTCGTTGGTATAAGCGCCATAGCGAATTTTATGGCCTTCTTCCAGCAAAGCAATTTTTTCTAAAAATTGACGGGCCTGGGTTACCTTATATTGGTTGCGCCAGTCGCGTCCGCCAAAAGATTGGTGTAAAT
>JAZLAA010000083.1:0-4817 GCA_045612945.1 Elusimicrobiaceae bacterium | reverse complement strand
CACGGCTACCGCCGCCAAAATACCAATAATTAACACTACAACTAAAAGCTCTATTAAGGTAAAACCTTGATAAAGCGACGTGGGTACTGAAAAAACTTCAGTACAACCGGGCTTAGCCCCCAAATAATTTACGTTTTTCATACAGTTTACTCCTTTTGTTAAGTTTCAATTTTCCTGTTTTTGAAAAACGCATACAAAAAACGGCCGGTATAGATGAGTCAGTTTCAATGTCCCATACCATAACAGCCGCAGTTTGCCCCCCTTGCAGGTGGCAAACATTCGGCGCAAAACAGAGTGATTATACATTCCTCTATTTTGCACCTAAATCGGCTGCTTTTGGATTGAAACTGAACTCTTGTTTCCAAGAATACATCCGCTTTGATGCGGTTCCAAAAACAGATAAAATTGTATTTATAGTATAATAAAAAACTGCCGAAATAACAACTCACCCGTACTTATTTTTCCCCCCTTACGATAGCGTGCTAAAATGCTATAATGATAGTATGTTACTACCTAGAATTTTAACCGCCCTGGTGGGCGTTCCTTTAATTATTGCCGCGATTCACTTTGGCGGCATTGTGTATATGGCTTTTGTCGGCTGTGTTATTTTGCTTTGCTTATATGAATACAGCCTTGTGTTGACCGCCGGGCGGCGCCCCGTGCATACCTTTTCTTTAATGGTTTGGGGAACTATCATGGCCGCAGTAGCTTTACTGGGCCGCGCCCACCCCGAAAGACTCCCCCTACCCGATAATCTCTACCCCTTTGCTATTAGTATCGTGCTGGTAGGTGTGTTGTTGTTTGAAATTTTAACTCCCAAACGTAGCTGGGAACGTGTATGCAATACGTTTACCGGAGTATTTTTAATCCCGTGGGCACTGATGCACCTGGTAAACCTGCGCGACATCCCTACTTACGGCGAATATCTTACCCTATTTATGATTATTACCGTCTGGGTAAGTGATACGGGTGCCTATTTTTCCGGCCGGTTCTTCGGGCGGCATAAACTCAATACGGAAGTAAGCCCTAAAAAAACGTGGGAAGGTGCCGTGGGCGGTACATTACTGGCTGTGGGCGGCGCAATTGTAATGCGCAACCTGTTTTTACATACTTTACTTACCCTGCAAAGTGCAATTTGGCTAGGATTATTGGTAGCCGTCGTAGGGCAACTGTCCGACTTGGCAGAATCAGTCATCAAACGCTCTACCGGGGTAAAAGATTCCTCTAATTTACTTCCCGGCCACGGTGGCTTTTTAGACCGTTTTGACTCTTACTTACTCTTAGCACCTATTTTTTATTATGTGGTACTTTTTACCGTGCTAAAAACAAATCTATGAAAAAAATTGTTATCTTAGGTTCCACCGGTTCTATTGGCACTTCGGCTTTAGATGTCATTTCCCAACTGGGGGCCCCGTACCAAGTACTTGCGTTATCTGCCAACACCAATACAGATTTATTTTTAAAACAAGTATACCAGTTCCGCCCGCGGTTTGCGGCTGTCTTAAACCCCGCCGCTTATGAAAAAATAAAAGACCAAATCCCCGAAGAAACCCGCCTCTTACCGCCGGAGATAGACAGTCTAATCTTCATGGCGGCACTGCCTTCGGCCAGTTTGGTGATTAACGCCCTGGTGGGTGCCGTAGGGTTTAGGCCCTTAATTGCCGCTATTAAAGCAGGCCAAACAATTGCATTAGCAAATAAAGAGCCCATGGTCATGGCCGGCAAAACCCTTATGAAAGAGTGCGAACGCTGGAAAGCATCCATCATCCCGGTGGATAGTGAACCCTCGGCCATTTTTCAGTGTTTAGGGGGGCTGGCCAATAAAAATACGTACTCCAAAATTTCAGACGATATTTCGCGCATTTTTCTAACAGCCTCCGGTGGCCCGTTTGCTCGCTACAGTGGCAACCTAGACGAGGTAACCCCCGCGCAAGCCTTAAACCACCCGCGCTGGAAAATGGGCAAGAAGATTACTATAGACTCGGCCACCCTCATGAACAAGGGCTTTGAAGCCATTGAAATTATGAATTTGTTTAACCTGCCCGAGGAAAAAGTGCAAATTGTTATTCATCCGCAATCCATTGTACACTCGGCCGTGGAGTTTAACGACTCCGCTATCTTAGCCCAACTGGGCGAACCCGATATGCGCGTACCCATTCAGTACGCCATTACCTATCCGCACCGCGCCGTGAGCCCGGTAAAAAAATTAAATTTTTTTGAAGCCGGCAAATTGGAATTTTACGCGCCGGATTTTGAACGTTTCCCATGTTTAGATTTGGCCCTGGCCGCAGCCCGTACCGGCGGGATTACCCCTGCGGTACTTAGCACCGCTGACGAAATAGCCGTGCAAGCGTTTTTAGACGGTAAAATTTTGTTTACCGATATTGCCAAACTTATCTATACGGTCCTTCGTAAAGTGCCGGCCACCGGGGGCGAGGCATCCTTAAACCAAGCCTTGGAAGCCGACACGTGGGCACGCGAAGAAACCCGGGCCGCCTTAAAAGAAGGCACGTATAAACAGGCGGTCATCTAAAGGAGGATTATGTTACTTTCTATATTAGCTGTACTGGTAGTGCTTAGCCCCATTGTTCTTGTGCACGAATTTGGCCATTTCTTAGCTTGCCGCTTAACCGGCATCCGCGTGCAGGAATTTTCCTTTGGGTTTGGTAAAATTTTATGGCATAAAAAACATGGGGATACCGATTATCAAATTAGGGCAATTCCCTTTGGAGGATTTGTGGAACCCGCCGGCCCCATGTTTCACCCCCAAGATGCTCAGGAGCCCCCTAAGCCCTACGAATTTGCCGCAAAGCCCTGGTATTCCAAATTTTTTATGGTGGTAAACGGGGCGGTATTTAACTATTTACTGGCTGCCGTGATTTTTAGTGTACTGGCATTTTGGCAAGGCCGCCCGGAAAAAGATTTAGCTAAAATGCCGGCCGTGGTTGGGCAGATAGTACAAGGGTATCCCGCCGAGCAAGTAGATTTGCAACCGGGGGATGAAATTATATCTGTGAACAATACCCCTGTTATTTCTTGGCAGAATTTTTCTGATGCTGTTAGCCGCCGTACGGGCGATTTAGATCTTACGTACAAACGGGGAGAAAATACATTACAACTTACTGTGCCTGACAGTTATTTTAAGAAAGAAGCCCCGCATACGTTAGGGATAGTGGTGCAAGGAGTATGGAACCCCGTACCCTGGTGGAAAGCTGTTGGTTATGGAATTTATGATTGTTATTACTGGACGAAACTTTCGTTTACTTCTATTGGTAAAAGCCTGTCTAACAAAAAAGCTCCTGAACTGGCCGGACCGATTGGCATTGTCAACATCATTCACCAAGCGGCACATAGCAATTTAGTGAATTTTATTTTTTTAATTGCCCTCTTATCGGTAGCAGTGGGAATGTTTAACTTATTTCCAATCCCAATTTTGGACGGCGGTTATGCGTTGGTGTTTTTGTGGGAAGGCTTAACCAAAAAGTTACCCACCGAAAAAATGCTCACCCACGCCGCCAACGTAGGAATTGGCATTCTGGTACTTTTGGTTGGGTATGCTTCATATTCCGATATTAAACGCATTTTCTTCAAACCCAAACCGGCCGTGGTACAACCCGCTGAAAAAACAACCGCAGTGGAGGAACCCCATGTACAAAACTAGGCAAGTCAAAGTAGGTCCTTTTACGTTAGGAACCGGCTACCCGGTACGGGTACAAAGCATGTGTAATACCGACACGCGCAATCCACAAGCCACCGCAGCTCAAATTTGCGCTTTAGAAGAAGCCGGATGTGAAATTAACCGCGTAGCCGTACCCGATATGCAAGCCGCGCAAGCACTGGGTGAAATTAAAAAACGCATTCACTCCCCCCTCGTAGCCGATATTCATTTTGACTATAAACTGGCCCTGGAAGCCATCAAACAAGGGGTAGATAAAGTGCGTATCAACCCCGGCAACATTGGCGCCGTGGAAAACACCAAAGAAGTGGTACGCGCCGCCTCGGATCACGGGGTCGCCCTACGCATTGGGGTCAACGCGGGCAGCGTTAAATACTTAAAAAGTGTACCGGGGCGTGTAGAACTGTCCGACGAAAAATGGGCCGAAGTCATGGTCAACGAAGCCTTGGAACAAGCCAACATTTTAGAGCAACTTAATTTTAAACAAGTTGTAGTGTCGTTAAAATCGGACAATTTTAAACGCACGCTACTGGCCAATGAGCTGTTTGCCAAACAAAGCGATATCCCCCTGCATATCGGCCTTACCGAAGCCGGCAGTTTTTTAAGCGGCACGGTAAAAAGTGCGGTGGCACTGGGCACGCTTCTACAGCAAGGGATTGGGGCCACCATTCGCGTTTCGCTGACGGAAGACCCGCGCCTTCAAGTACGCACCGCATACGAAATTTTAAAAGCCCTGGGGTTGCGTGAATACGGGCCCAACCTTATTTCTTGCCCCACTTGCGGGCGTACCCAAGTGGACGTAACGGGCACCGTACACGCCCTGGAAGAAAAAATTTACGCCAGCAAAACCTTGCGCGAAAAAGCCACCGGGCTTAAAATTGCCGTTATGGGCTGCGTTGTCAACGGCCCCGGCGAAGCGCGCGATGCTGACTTTGGTATCGCCGGCGGCAAAGGCGAAGGTCTTTACTTTGAACACGGTCAAACCCTTTTTAAAATCCCTCAAGAAAAGTGGGTGGATTTTTTACTAGATAAAATTACCAATTGGAAGAAGGACTAACTTATGAAATTATCGCAATACTATATTCCTACCTTAAAAGAAGCCCCGAAGGATGCCGATACCCTCTCCGCTAAACTCATGATA
>JAZLAA010000082.1:0-4195 GCA_045612945.1 Elusimicrobiaceae bacterium | reverse complement strand
GGAGCCGGTACATGGCTAGTAACGTAAATGCCCGCACTTTTTTATCGGGCTGGCACAAATACCGTTGGTTTGTGGCCGCAGCCGTGGGGTTGTGGTTGCTGGATATTGCCAGCAAAGAGTGGGCCTTGCACTGGTTAGCGGTATATGGGCCGATAAAGGTATTCCCGTTTTTTTGGCTGAATTTTGTACCCAATACCGGGGCGGCGTTTGGAATGTTTTCCCATAATAATCTTATATTAGCCGTTGTAGCGGTAGGAATTGTGGGGTATTTGATGTACACTTGGCGGGAAATAGCGAATTATGGCCGTGTGGCACAGTGGGGGGCTACCCTTATTTTAACCGGGGCCTTGGGAAATTTGGTGGACCGGTTACGGTGGGGGTTTGTAGTAGATTTTTTGGATTTTCGGGTTTGGCCTGTGTTTAATGTGGCCGACTCTTGTATTACCATAGGTGCTGTGTGTTTAGCCATTTGTTTATGGCAAAAAAAACAGGAGGAGAAATGAAAAAAATTTTAATCGCGGTGGTGCTGGCTATGAGTGTGGCGGCGTGTAATTCCGATACGCGCCTGTTTCAGCGAGCCCGGTTGGCTCAGTCTAAGGGGAAGTATGCCCAAGCCCTTAGCTTATATAACCAGCTTCTCAAACGCAACCCCCAACACGCCCCTGCCCTTACTAACCGGGGTTTAATGTGGGAATTATTGCCTGTTAAAAATGAACAGGAAAAAGCCAAAAACCGCCACCTGGCGCAGCAAGATTATTTGCGTTCGTTAGATCTTAACCCCAACCAGCCCGAGACGTATAATAATTTGGGCGCGCTGTGCCTGGATATGAACCGTAACAGCGAGGCAGAGGGATATTTTTCGCAAGCTATTTTACTAAACCCCCATTATTTTAGAGCTTTGGTTAACCGGGCCAATGCCTATGCTAAACTGGGGCGGTTTGACAAATCGTTGCAAGATTTTGACCGAGCAGCCGAGTTGCGCCCGCATGATGCGGGATTGCTGTTAAACCGTGGTCTTATGTATTTGGATTTGGGTAAATACAAAAATGCCGTGGGAGATTTTTCCCACGCGCTGGTTACCCAGCCCGAGGATGCCCGCTTGTATTTAGAACGGGCCCGGGCTTTTATCAAAATGGGGTACCCGTCTAACGCGTATGACGATTTGGTCCAGGCTATTACTTTAAAACCTTCGTATGCGCTTGCTTACTACTATTTAGGGGATTTAATGTTTCGCAACGGAGATACGGATTTTGCACTGGGAGCGTTGGTGCGGGCCAAAGAATTAGCCCCCAAGTATGTGCCTGCTTATGATTTGATGGGCGATATGCTGGCCATGCAAGACCCGGTGGCGGCTACCTCCAACTACCTGGTTGCGCTAAAATTAGACCCTCAGAATGCCCGCAAATACCGGCGTAAAATTGAACTGATGAAAACGGAAGAAGGCCGATACCGGGTACTCAGTGAGCGTTTTTTCCCGCAAGGTAAAGTATATAATGTTGCGGGCCAGCCGCGTGCGAATGCCCGGCCACTTTCTAATAGGGCCCCCGCTACTGCAGGGGCTTTGTAAGCACGTTGAGGATTTGCATTTATGACACAAGCTGTTGCTAGCTCCCCTTCATCTGCCGCGCAGGCGCTATCTTCCCGGGCGTTTACGTACCGGTTTTTCCTTTCTGTTTGTTTCTTGTTTTTAGTGTTGGGGTCCTTGGTTTTGGGACACTCGGCCACGGGCGTATTTATTTTGGTGTTAATGGATATTTTGTTTTGTGCGGATATTTTACTGCGTTGTGCTATCAAGGACCTATTTCACGCCCGGTTTACGTTGCCGGTGCTGGTATGTGTAAGTGTGTTATGCGGGTTTGTATATTCCGTACTAACGGGGTTCCACTGGACGGCGTGGCACGGGCCAGTGAGCGATTTGTACGCTTATACTATGATTTTAATTTCCTTGGCCTTGTGGGTGGAACGCAGACTCAGCCGGGAAAAAGAAAAAAACCGCGTATTTATTAAAAAATTAGACGATTTTTTGCCCAAGGCGGCCCGTTTATGTGTAGGGCGGCAATTCCGTAAGGTATTTGCCGAAGAACTAAAAGTAGGGGACCTTATTTTTGTAAAAACCGGGGAACGTTTGCCGTGTGACGGGATTATCCGCAAGGGGAAAACTTCGGTGGATGAACAGCTCATTACCGGCAACATGATGCCTACGGCCAAACGGGTGGATAACCGGGTGTTTGCGGGCACGCTTAATAAGTCCGACCATATTTACGTGGAAGTCACCGCCGTATTGCCCGATTCGGCTTTAATGGGCATTATCAACGCCGTTAAAAAAGGGGCCCGGCGACGTAGTTACGGGCGTAACCGCCTAGATGAGTATGCCGGTTGGGTGTTGGGCGTTATCCTTTTGGGTGCGGTAGGTGTTTACGTGGGGCTGTTGGGGCATTACGGAGTGGCCCAGTGGCGGGCGTATGTGGGAGTACTATTGTGTATAGCCGCTTTATTTTGCCCGGTTGCCTTTGTATTTGCGGAGATTTTTCCGTCTTTCTTTGCCCGTAACGGGGCACGTTCGGTGAAACTAAAAATCCAAAATTTACGCGCCTTAGATAAACTGGTCAACGCGGCCACTTTGCTGTTTGATAAAACCGGTACGCTGACGTATGGGGAGTTGCGTGTATCGGGGGTGTATCCGGTGTCGGAAACGGCCCGCAAACTTCTTTTAACAGCTGTTTGTACTGCAGAACAATTGGTGGACGGCCCGTTTGCCGACGCGGTGAACATTTATGCCCGTGCCCGTAAAATTAAACCGCACAAACTCTTAGCATTTGACGTGTTGCCCGGATTGGGGGTGCAAGCCAGTAGCCGCGGAAACCAAATTTTAGCCGGCAGCATTACCTGGCTTACCGAGCAAGGTATCCAAATTAGCCAAGAAATTACCCAACCCTGTGAAGCGGTTATTTGCGTAGCCGTAAACGGAACGTATTTAGGGTATTTGACCCTGTCGGACGAGTTGCGCCCGGGGGCGGCGGAAATGGTACAGTTTTTAAAAGAGAAAGGCAAAGAGCTCATTTTGGTATCCGGTGATAATGAAAGCTCCGTTAGCACCATTGCCCACCAGGCCGGGATTGAAAACTTTAACTTTTTTGTACTTCCCAAAACCAAGGCCGAAATTGTACGCAATAAACAAGGTTTAGGCCAAGAGGTGGTCATGGTAGGGGACGGGTTCAACGATATTATTGCCTTGTTGCAAGCTGACGCCGGGATTGTATTTTCATCCGGCCGCAACGTGTATAATAACTGGGTGGATGTGATTATTAAACGGCGGGATTTGCAAGGGGTTTTTTATTTGTTTGCTATTCACAAAAAGCTGATCCGCTTGATTGCCCAAAATGTGGTGCTGGCGGTGCTGTTAAACGGTGCCTTTGCCGGGTGGCTGGTATGGCATGGTGTCCAAGAGCCGGTTGCTTGGCAGTGGCCGGTGGCGGGGGCGCTGGCGGTGATAGCTGTAGTGTGGTTAAACTCTGTAAGGATGCTGGGAATTAAATGAAACAAGATATAGACTTTGGATATACCGAAACACATGCCCGCAAAAATGCGGATACGGTTTTGCCGGCTATACAGTGCTGGCCCAACCAATACCGGCGTGATTATGACGTAAAGATAGAATTGCCGGAATTTACTTCCGTTTGCCCTAAAACCGGTTTGCCGGACTTTGGTGTGATTACCATTGAGTATGTGCCGGATGAGTGGTGTTTGGAGCTTAAATCGCTTAAATACTACCTATTGGAATACCGCGATATGGGGATTTTTATGGAAAATATCGCCAATAAAATTTTAGATGATATTGTAAAAGCCTGCCACCCCAAACGCGCTACGGTAACGGGTACGTTTACTCCGCGCGGGGGGCTACGGTCGGTCATTGTGGCACGTTATGAAAAATAGTTTACTGGTTATTAGTGCGTTTTTATGCGGGGTTGTATCCGGCGCGGGGGTTACCTATTTGCAACAAGCCAATAAGCCTGCTCCGGCCCCGTGTGCGCCCACTCATAACGCGCAGGAAGAATTACTGCTGGCGCAGTTGGAAGAAGCCGGTCTGCCCGAAGACGTCCGCGCCGCACAAGAAGGCGGTCAACCTTTAAAAAGCTCGGCTGGAATTCCTTCCCAGTTAGTGGGTGGCGGTTTGCCCGAAAATGTGGTGCTGGGG
>JAZLAA010000081.1:0-7274 GCA_045612945.1 Elusimicrobiaceae bacterium | reverse complement strand
CAAATGCCAAAATGAGTAACCCGCCCAAGGTGCGCACGGCCCAGCGTTCCCACCCTGCGCGCTGGCGTAGTTGCACTACCGTACTTTTGGCCAGCATATCGTGCAGGGCACGGTGTTTATCATCCACTAGAGCTAGTATAAAACCGCCAAAGAATAAAAATGTACTTACATAATACCCCAGGGTCCGCACCAATGCACGTGAGAAGGAAAGCGGTCCGCTTTGGTCCTGCTTTACCACGGCAATGCCTACCAAATTTTTTCCCAGCGTTACACGCCCACCGCAAGAAAAAACGGTTTCATATAAAACAAATATCCCGTTTACACCCACTATCAGTGCCACCAACGGCCATAGCTCTTGTATAGGCCCTGTCATTTTAAGCACCAGCCAAACAACGAACTGAAACGGCAGGAAAATAAGGCCGTAATCAATTACTAACGCTAAAAACCGCTCCGTTATAGCGGCATAAGGCAACGTCCCCACTCCCGGTTGCGAGGAAGGGGTATCTTGCATAATGTTGATGCGGTTTTCGGTCATAGGGGCTCCGTTTTACAAGGTACTAGTCAATTTACGCCGCACAATATAATTAGCGGCGGTGAAATTCATTCGTATGTTGGCAGTTAATGCAATAGCGCGCAAACGGAAGTGCTTTCATGCGCTTTTTACCAATAGGTTGGCGGCAGTATTCGCAAATGCCGTAAATACCTTTATCTATTTTGCGAAGCGCGGCTTCAATTTGTTCAATGGTGCTGTGGGCATTGCTGGAAAGTTCAAACAAGATTTCTTTATCCAAGCTTTTGCTGGCATCGTCAATTGGATCGCCTACTTCGGCTTCAGGCATATCCATAGATTTGGTATTTTGCAAGCGCTTAGTAGCATCTTCTTTTAAATCCATTAACTGTTTTCTAATTTCTTTAATTTCAGCAGCACTGAGGGTTTCTTTGGAATCTTTTTTGGCAACCATAACAACCTCGTAAATCAAAAAAATAACGTGTAGGCCATAGAGGCGTTACACTATGCTAATTAGTTTAGCAAAGAAACTAATTTTTTGCAAGTTCCCATATTTAGTACACTGTTATTATGAAGATTTTAGTGCTTTCCTGCTGTGCACCGTGTTCATGTGCGGCCATCAAACACTTGGTAGAAAAAGGGGAGGATGTTACCGTTTTATTTTACAATCCTAATATTTTCCCGCAAGCTGAATATGAGAAACGGCGTGACGAACAAGCCCGCTTGTGCCGCGCGTTGGGGGCGCGGTTTGTGGATCTTCCCTACGAACCACATGTATGGCAATGCGCCGTGCAAGGCTTAGAGCATGAGCCAGAGCGCGGGGCACGGTGTTCAGTTTGTTTTGAGTTGCGCTTGCGCCGGGCCGCCCGTTACGCGCGCGAGCATCATTTTGATGTATTTGCTTCGGTCTTGGGGACATCTCGCTATAAAGACATTAACCAGGTAAACGCCGCCGCCCGCCGTGCGTGGATGCAGGAAGGTACGCCGTATTGGGCGCGTGCGTGGCGCAAAGGAGGCCTTACCGAACTGCGCCGGGCACTTATCAAAGAATTTAACTTATACCAGCAAACTTATTGCGGGTGCAAATATAGTAAGGAGTCATATGTGGAAAAAATGGGCCCAACGGGCCGGTAAATTAGTGGTTATTGTAGGGCTACTTGTAGCTTTGTTGGAAGTAGGAATTCATATTCTTTCGCATAGTGCATGGTTTCGTACGCAAGTGGAGCAGGCGTTGCACAACTCACTGGGGCGCGAGTTTACCATCGGGCGCATGGGGGCGGGCCTTGGCGGTGTATTTGTAGAAGACATAAAAGTGGCTGAGGCGGGTGGCTTTGAACAAGGTACATTTTTAGAAGCCGGACACTTACGGGTACGGCTCTCGCTTATCCATTTATTACATTTGCACGGCAAAATAAAGACGATTGTTTTATCCAATGTTACGGTGCGGGCGCGCACCCGCGCGGATGGCACCAATAGTTGGGAGGACTTTTTGTCCACCGCCACTCAACCGGCTGCCGCAGAAACAGCCTCACAAAACGCAGGCATACCTATACGTGTAACGGCTACGCGGGTACGGCTGAACGATTTACACCTCATATATATAGACGAAACTACCTCGCGCACCCTAGATGCCCAACATCTTACCGTGCATGCCGATCATCTTAGCTTGCACGAACCGTTTACCGTCAAAGTATATGCCAAGATGTCCCACACGCAAAACGGCGTGCGTATGGAAATTCCGCTTAGTTTAAAAGCCAAAGTACAATTGGCAAATTTGGATTTAAAAAACGCGTGGTTGGACATTAACCCGTTTTCTGCCACCTATAACGGGGCTTCACTACGCATAACGGGCCGTGCGGAAAATTTTGAAAAACCCCAGCTGGAATTGCGTGCCCAAATACGGGATTTATCCGACCAAGTACTACACCACGTAGCTACTTTACCACCGTTCGAACTTCCTAAGGCAGATTTTACACTACGTTTGGCGGCAGACCCGCAAGTCCCTTCTGTTACGCTCCATCACGCAGCCCTGCAAGCTCCCGGGGTTGCGTTTGAGGCCAAGGGTGGAGTCGTTCTGACCGAAAACACCCACTATGAATTTACTTCCAAAAGCACACTGGAGTTGGCACAAATCGGTCAGTGGTTTACGCTGGTGGCAACTCCCTATCAATTGCTGGGTACAGTGGATGCAAATCTCAAAGCTACTTCCAACGAATTGCAAGCAGAGGTCACCCTACAAGAAGTGGGGGGCTTTGTGGCTCAGGCGGGGCAAGTGTCTAACGTAAACGCCCTTGTACAAGCTACCGAACAAATGGACTTTAAACATGGCACTGCTCAAGCGGAACTAACCGGCAAACTAAACGGGCGGGAGTTGCAGGCCTCACTTAAAGCCACCCAACAGCCCGACGTCATTAAACTGGTTACAACCCTGAAAGCCAAAGAATTAATAGTGGTTTCTAAACCGACACCCACCGATACCGCACAAACCCCCGCCGCGTCCGAAGCACTTACCGCGCAACCGGCCTGGCCGTTGCCGCCAGTGGATGTGGAGGCGGATATGCAATTGGGGCGCGTGCAAGGGCCGTATGTGACGGCTGAAGACCTCAATTTTACCGCCGATGTTACTGGGCTTACCCCTGCCTTAAACCAAGCGCACGGGACGTTACACTTCTCCTCCGGGAAAGGGAAAATACAAGATTTGTACAAACTTACCAATGCCAATCCGGTTACTAAGGTGTTGTTCTTATCGCTTGACGTAACAGGCAAGGTATTTAACTCGCTCAATGTGTTGGGGGTCTTGCAAAGCATTGGCGGGGGGATTAGCTCGGCTGTTACGGGCGACACAGAAAAAGATACCCCCGTTCATACCCAAACGGTGTTAGGGCCGGACGGCGAGGCAATAGAAGTGCCCGTGCTTGCCCAAACGCAAAATACCTCCGGCGAATTGGCATATGATAAATTTGACACTACCGTTAGTTTTACCCATGGTACAGCATCTATTAAGGAAGGAAGTTTTGTTTCTACCATGATGTCTTTTCGCTTAGACGGTACGGTAGATTTTAACACCAACGCTTTAGATTTAACAGTTCGCGCTGCCCCCGGCAAGCACGAGGTAGACGGCATGATGCCGCTTACGCTTAAAATAGGTGGCACGGTAGAAGATCCGCAAGGCAGTATGCAGTTGTTGGGCTCGGTAGGGGCGTTGGTCAAACAAAGCGTAGCTAACAATGTGGTTTCGCGCCATGTTACTAAGGGGGTAAAGAGCCTTTTTGGTTTGTTTAAAAAAGATAAAGACCCCGCCCCAGATACTCCAGCTCCGCAAGAATAAAGGATTTGTTTTTAGGTGTGCCCGGGTCTTGTTGCCCGGGCCTTTTTTTATTATACTATAGGTACAATTTGAACTGTTTTTGGAACCGTATACGGAATACGGAGTGCCGTTACAGGCCACTACCACGCCAAAAACAGCTGTTTAAGGCGCAACGTGAAGGAACTTATAATCCCTTTGTGTTGTGCCGAATGTTTACCCTGCCGCATTTGTGGCGGTGGTAAACTACGGCTGTTATGTTTTGGGACTGTGGTAGTGCCTAAATGTAGTAGCCGTTTTCTGTGGCTTCATAGGCAGTTAAATTGAAATTAAATACGGAGGAACTGTTTATGAACAACAGAACCAGAGGGTTCACCCTCATAGAGTTGTCAGTAGTGGTACTTATTGTAGGTATTTTGGCCGCTGTAGCCGTGCCGCAATACCAAAAAGCCGTGATGAAGTCTCGTTTAACAGAAATACAAACATTCATTAACGCCGTGGATAAAGCGGCCTCTGTTTATTTCTTACAACATGGTGCCCCGGCGACCACTACTCGTGTAAGTTGGGATGTCTTAGATATTGACCTAAAAGGGATGGTAACCTGTACAACGGGAGTCAATGGAAGATGCACTTCTAAAGATGGTTCTTGGGGTACAGATACGGAAATGAGCATAATGCCTACGGGTTGGCGCATCTATGTTGGTTTAAAAGGGGGTGTTTTAGGAGGAGGCGAGTTGTACGTTGACCATAGTATACAAAATTCTTCAGATACCAAAACCTGTCGTTATTACCAAGCGAATGGAGCCAAAGGCAAAATAGTGTGCGATATCCTTAAACAGCAGGATGATACATGGTCCGTGGAGGGAACCGGCTGTTAAACTACTTACCTAAGTATTGGTTAATAACCGTTTCTTTAAACGAAACAAACGTGCCTGCGCCAATAGCTGCGCGGGCACGTTCCATTAGGTGGATTAAAAAGCGAATGTTATGAATAGAAAGCAACCGGTGGCTGGTAAGCTCTTGCGCGCGGAACAAATGGCACAAATAGGCGCGCGAATAGTTGCGGCAGGTAAAGCAATCGCACTCGCTATCCAGCGGGATATCTTGGGTACGGTAGGCCGCGTTTTTAATGTTAACGCGCCCGGTGGAGGTCATCACCATACCGTTTCGCGCCACGCGCGTGGGCCATACACAGTCAAACATATCCACCCCGCGTTCAATAGCGTTAAGCATCTCTACCGGGGTGCCAAGTCCCATAAAATAGCGTGGTTTTCCTTCGGGCAAATTTTCGGTTACGGCAGAAACGGATGCTTTCATTTGTTCCAGTGTTTCCCCTAATGAAAGCCCCCCAATGCAATACCCGTGTGTGGGTAAACTCGCCATGTGCAAGGCGGCTTCTCGGCGCAAATCGGGGAAAATCGCCCCTTGGATAATGCCAAACAAGAGCGAGTTCCCTACCGCAAAACTGCCATCTGCGTTTTGAGCAATGGCTTGCGTGGGCACCGTGCGTTCATACGCGCGGGCGGCACGCTCGGCCCAGCGTTTTGTAATGTTAAGCGCTTCGCGCGCATCGTGCTTGGAAGGGTCTTTGGTGTGGATGCACACATCTAACATGGTCCAAATGTCCGAGCCGATTTCACTTTCAAATCCAATTACATTTTCCGGCGTAAATAAGTGTTTAGATCCGTCGTGGTGGGATTGAAAAGTAACCCCTTCTTCTTTAATCTTGCGAAACTTGGGCAAACTATACACTTGGAACCCGCCCGAATCGGTTAAAATACTACCGTTCCAGTGCATAAACCGGTGTAGGCCGCCCATTTGTTTGAGTAAAGGGGTTCCCGGGCGCAAATACAAGTGATAGGTATTGGAAAGTAAGCACTCCGCTTTGGCATTTTTCAAATCTTCGTCCGTTAATGCTTTTACGCACCCTTGTGTGGCCACCGGCATAAACACGGGGGTGTGCACAGCTCCGTGATGGGTATAAAGCACTCCCGTACGGGCTTGGCAATGCGGGTCTTTAGCGGTAAGGGTAAATGGGGAAAGCATACCTTATTTTAGCATATTTACCGGCGGGGTTTAGAGCGTTTATCCGGCGTTACCGCCGCCGGAGACGAACCATAGAACTTCAAAATTCCTTCATACAGTGCCTGCACAAAAAACGCACGGCCTTCTTTGGTTTTGGCCAGCAGTTCTTGTTCCGGTAAAATTAAATAAGCACTTTCCACCAAAATACTGGGAAATTGCGAAATGCGCGGGATGAACAGCACATCATTGGCAATCAGTCCGTTATCCGGCAACGGTACGCGGCGTGTAAACGCCTCATATACGGCTTGTGCCAATGCTAAACTGTGCGGATAGGTATAATACACCGAGTACCCTCGCGGGCGGGCTAAGGGGTTGGTGGTTTCGGGCAAGGCATTGTAATGCAGACTAACCAGTAAATGCGCCTCGTGGTCGCGGGCAAACTCGTAACGCTCTTGCAAAGACATTTGGTTTTCCCCTTGGCGCGTCATAAGCACAGTAGCTCCGGCTGTTTCCAACTTCGTTTTAAGTTCTTCGGCCAAAGCCAGGGTGGCTTCATACTCCAAATATCCCGTCGGGCCGACGGCTCCATCGTATGGGGCGGTACGCCGTGGGCTGTGCCCTGCATCTAATACCAGGCGCACACCGCTAAGCGGTTTATTTTTGGGGGCTGTAGTCCGTGTGGGTTGGTGAATGAGGTCCACTACTAGTTCATCATTTTCAAAATCATACGCGTAACCCCATAGTTTGGCTCCTGCTTTAAAATTAAATCGAAACGCCACCACTTTTTCAGCTGGTTCGGCCCACTGTACTTGCTCTACCAAAGGCCCTAAGTCGTCTAAAGAAAATTCCTGGCTAAATCCGTCCACATAATACAATGCCAGTTCCAGCGTGTTGGAATATTCGTGAATGCGGATGGGTACGGCGCGGTTCAAGCTAAACACAAAGCGGGTGCGGGTTGCGTCGCTTTCGCTACGCAGGTACGAAAGGGTGTTGGTCCCCGGGTTCGCATCCAAAGCATCTTCCAGTTTGGTTTTTTCCAGCCAAGCGGTTTCCCGGTCACTTAATTCTAGGCGATATTGGCCGGCTTTCTCGCCGGTAACGCGTACCAGGCCGTAGGCACGGTAATCCGGGTACAAATTACCCGAAGCCGTGGGTAACTTACGCACTTTAATACCGGGGGCGGTGATGCGCGCATAGGTAAACGGTTTTCCCAATATGTTTATAGGGGCAGGGGCCGTGAGTCGTACTTTTTCTTTTCCGTTTTTAAGCGTATAAGTTACTTCGGTTTTTTTAGGTTTTTGGTGTGGAGAAATTTCAAACATAGCACGGTAAGTACCAGGGTGAGAAGTATCTTCTAACAGAGGTACCTGTTTACCATTTTTTAAACCGGGCAGTTGCGCACTTACTTGGGCCCCCGGGGTGGCGCGTGCGTAGAGG
>JAZLAA010000080.1:0-4936 GCA_045612945.1 Elusimicrobiaceae bacterium | reverse complement strand
GAACTGTTTTTGGAACCGTATGCGGAATACGGAGGGCTTTAACAAAGTACTATCACACTCCAAAAACAGCCGGTTTAGGTACAACTTTGCGGGAATTGCAGACCTTGCGGGGTTGTACCCAATGTTTACCATTCTGCGTTATGCAGAATTGGTAAACTACGGCTGTTGTAGTGGGGCCTGTGTGATAGTCTCCTCCATAATAGCCGTTTTTGTATGGGCTTCATAAACAGTTAAATTGAAATTAACTAATAGGAGAACTGTTTATGAAAAACAGAACAAATGGAGTATATAAAACAGCGTTAATCCCCGAATTTATTTCGGGGTCTTCCACGCAAGATGTTATGCAAACAAAAACGGCCAGCGTTGAAGATGCCGAAACAAGTTCGGCAATTAAACTTAATAAGATAACAACCTGCGGGTTTACCCTCATAGAGTTGTTAGTAGTGGTACTTATTATTGGTATTTTAGCGGCCGTAGCCCTGCCACAATATCAAAAAGCTGTAGAAAAAAGTCGCGCGGCCGAGGCCAAAAGCATGCTTAAAAGCATGGGTGAAGCTTTTAAAGTGTATAGATTGGGAACGGGAAGAAACCCCAACCGCTTGGGCGATTTGGACGTGGGTTTGGCAAGTGGAGATACTTTAACAAGTACGAATTTTACTTATCGTATTGATAACGCCAATCTGCCATGTCCAGGTGCGAATTCTTATCCATTAACAGCAGAACGCAATGACAATTCTTATACCATTAATTATTGCCCTTTGAATGAAGACCTCGGTTTTATCTGTATGGGAACAGATCCAAGTGCTACCACCGTCCCTGACGGGTGCAAAAAAATCGGGTTTACGCAGGGAAAGGCAAACTGCTTGTCTGGCTTTACCTGTTGGCAAGAAAACTGAGGCCAACTGGCTATTTATTAAGCCGCTACCTTTAAACGAGGTAGCGGCTTAGCGTTTAAAGGCGAGAAACGCGATTTTCCACTTCAATGGCCTATAAAGTTTCGTATAATAAAATATATGCTTAAATTTAGAAGACGCAAATTGCATTTAAAATTAAAATGGGGCTTGCTCCCCAGTGTACTATGCGCGATTGCGGCCGGGATTGCGTGTGGGCTTTTTTTCCCATCCTGGCTGGTGCGCGTAGTGCTTACGTTTAATGGCCTGTTTGGCAATTTTTTGGGATTTATTATCCCTATTCTTATTGTAGGGTTGGTAGCCCCCGGTATTGCCGAACTGGGGCGCAGTGCAGGTAAACTGCTCTTTATTACCGCTTTGCTGGCGTACGGGTTTACGCTGGCCAGCGGGTTTTTTAGCTTTGGGGTGGCTTCGCTGACGTTTCCGCATTTATTACATGCCGGATCTATTACTTCTTTTGAGCAGGCCGTGGAACTGCAACCCTACTTTGTAATCAGTATGCCTCCTGTAATGGGGGTGATGAGTGCCCTGGTGCTGGCGTTTGTATTGGGGCTGGGTATGGCGGTTATTCAGGGTAGCCGTTTAAAAGGGGTGATGCTGGATTTGCGCGATATTATTGATAAAGTAATTATTAAAGTTATCATTCCCTTACTGCCTTATTATATTTTTGGTATTTTTTTGAATATGACCGTCAGTGGCCAAGCCGTAGAGGTGCTGGGCGTGTTTGCTAAAATTATTGTGCTGATTTTTGCCATTACGGCGGTGATGTTGGTGCTCCAATTTACGCTGGCCGGTATTGTGGGGCGGCAAAACCCCTTTAAAATGCTTAAAACCATGCTGGTGGCGTATGCCACGGCCTTGGGTACGCAATCTTCGGCGGCTACCATTCCCGTAACTTTGCGCCAAACCCTGCAACTGGGCGTGCGCGAAGAAGTAGCCGGGTTTGTCATCCCGCTATGTGCCACCATTCACTTATCCGGCAGCACCATGAAGATTGTGGCCTGTGCGTTGGCTATTTTAATTATGGGCGGGCAACCGGTTTCTTTGGAACAATTTGCCGGGTTTATTTGTATGCTGGGCGTAACCATGGTGGCAGCCCCCGGGGTGCCGGGCGGGGCCATTATGGCGGCGCTGGGTGTGCTGGAAAGTATGCTGGGGTTTGGCCAGGCGGAACTGGCACTCATGATTGCGTTGTATATTGCTATGGACTCGTTCGGTACGGCGTGTAACGTAACCGGGGACGGGGCAATTGCCGTGATTGTAAATAAAATTTATGGCCGGCGCCGCAACGCGCTTGCAGCACCCGAAACCCCTCAAGTTGCCCAAGCCCCCGCGCACTAATTTTATGAAACCCATTGTAATTGCCGGCCCCACTGCTTCAGGCAAGACCGAGCTGGCCCTGGAGCTGGCCCGCCAAACGGGCGGGGTCATTGTGTCGGCTGATTCACGCCAAGTCTATCAAACGCTAACCATAGGAACTGCCAAGCCGCAAGGCGTCTACCAAAACGGCGTTTATACCGTGGACGGTGTGCCTTATTTGCTGGTAGATTTTTTGCCGGTAACGGAAACATTTAACGCCGGTGCTTTTTGTGCACGCGTAAAGGAAATTGCGGCTACCTATCCGGGTCGCCCGCTTATTTTTGCCGGGGGAACGGGGTTTTATTTACACGCCTATTTTGTGGGGATGGACGACTTACCGCAAAGTACGCCTCACTCGCGTGCCCAACTTACTACGCTACTGGCTAAGTACGGCAAAGACGGTTTGCACGATTTGTTGACCCAAAAAGACCCGGAGTCTGCCGCGCAAATTCCCGTAGGTCACGTGCAACGTACCATGCGCGCGCTGGAGCTTTGCCTGTTAACCGGCCGGCCCGCCAGCCAGTTAAAAAGCGGTTCGTTTTTTAAACTCCCTCATCCTGCCCGGGCCCACTGGGTTATTTTGGACTGGGAAAAAGAACTGTTGCGTGCCCGTATTGCCGCACGTACCGAAACTATTTTTGACGGGATGTGTGCCGAGGCACAAAGCTTACTGGCTACCGGGTACACGCCGGACATAGCGGCTTTAAAAACCCTAGGTTACCCGCAAGCGGTGGCGTACTCACAACACGCCCTCACGCGTGCCCAGGCGGTGGAAGAAATTGCCCTAAAAACCCGCCAATATGCCAAACGCCAGCGCACCTGGTTTAACCGCTACACCCAGGCACAACGGGTGGAATTGCAATCCCCCGCAGATTTTGACGTCAAAAAAATAGCGCAAGCCGTTTTGGCTTGCGCGAAGTAATAAAGCGTTTTCAATTTGTGTTACTTGGCTTTTAAATAGCTGGTTTCGTTACCTTGCTCATCCAAAACTTTGCGTATTTTTTTGACGGAAATAAAGTCGTGATACTGCGCGAGTGTGCGTTTAATAAACGCTAAGGTTGTTTTATCGGAAAACCCGGTAAAGATGAAAAATTCTTCCGCTTGGGCAAACTGCGGGAATTGTTGTTTGGCAGATTCTGAAAGAGTATTTTCCTGCTTGGCCGAGACAATCCCAATCAGTACAGGCCGGCCGTGTTCCCGTAAGGCCAATACTGCACCGCCCGAATTTCCATGATTTACCCCAAACCCCACCGTAGTCCAGACGGCTTGCTTTTGCCCCAAATAGAGTACGGTTTGTGGGGAAGTTAAATACGTTAGTTGCTCACCCGTCCAACGCGGAACCAGTAGCCCGTTTTGCAGGATTTTGCCTGCGTTGCTTTGGTAAGTGTATAACTGGGGCAGGTGTTTGGATACCCGTTCTTTCCATTGGGTACGCAATAATGAATCGTGCTGTAAGGCTTTGGTAAATCCATCGGTGCTAATGGCGTTGTTTTCGGCGTCATGAAATTCGTACGTAACCTCGCCTACGGGATAGTGAATCAGTGCCATATCCCACAGAATATGGGTTTGACCGTTGGTATCTACTTCGTTAGGAATAGACACCTCTGTGCAACTAAGTACCGCAGAGGCCTTGGCGGTGGACCCCTGGGCCGCTATAACCCGCACATAGCACGGTGTTTTATGTACAAACGGAGCTACACAATGCGCTGCCGTGAGCAGCCAATCTTTATGAATTTGTACGGCTTGGCAGGAGAAATTATCATTGATTAAAATGGTTTTTTGGAAGGTAAAATCATCGGCATAGACTTCGGCCTGGGCCGCCAGGTTCCCGGCAAACAAATACAAAAGCATTAGTAAAAATAGCCTTTTCATAGTGTAAGTATATATAATAAATGCCGCAAAAACCAGGGACTTTGGCCCTACAACCAGGTGGGCCCTGCGAGATTTTGCGGCAAAATAATTATTTTTTAAGGATATTTTCAGACGGTTTAAACCGTACTTTTTGTTTGGCCGGCACTTGTACCTTTGCCCCGGTTTTGGGGTTGCGCCGCGTAACCGGGCGGGCCGTTTTTAAATGGAAAGAACCAAAATTGCTAATCACTACTTTACCGTCCCGTTTGAGGCCGTGTTTAATAATTTCAAACACACGGTCAACCGTGGTTTTGGCTTGTTTTTTATCCAGCATGGTGCGGGTTAAATGGCGAATGACATCATCTTTATTCATAAAATTATTTATTTCCTCGGTTAATAAATCCCATAGCGTGCAAAAGGACGCACGGTTTTTGCCCTTGGCAGACAATCTGCCAAATGGCGTCAATAATGGGGGTTTGTAAATGGTTTTTGCGGGCAATATCGTACACACTTTGTACGGAGTTTACACCCTCGGCAATGGTGCCTACTTCTTTTTTGGCTTCTTCTAGGCTTAGGCCCGCACCCAGCTTTTCACCCAAGCGGCGGTTACGCGAAATGGCAGACATACCGGTTAAAATAGCATCGCCAAACCCGGCTAAACCATATACCGTATTTGCTTGACCGCCTTGGCTGACGATAATATCATTCATTTCTTGCATGGCTTGGGTAATAAGGCCCGCTTTGGCGTTGGCCCCGTCTCCAATACCATCAATTACGCCGCAGCCAATGGCAATGACGTTCTTGACGCCGCCGCC
>JAZLAA010000079.1:0-6276 GCA_045612945.1 Elusimicrobiaceae bacterium | reverse complement strand
GGCAAGCCGAAGCTAAAATTAAAGTAGCCCAGGCCGAAGCCGAAGCCGTAAAAATTGTGGCCGCCACGGTGGCGCAGTCGTCCAATCCGGCCAGTTATATGATTTCTATGAAATACATTGAGGCCTTGGAAAAAATGACAGAAGGCAAAGATAACAAGGTCATCTATATGCCGTATGAAGCCTCTAATGTATTGGGTGCCGTAGCCGCTATTAAAGACTTAACTGGTGGCGTACCTGTGAAATAAAACTAGCGCAGTAATTCCGATATAAACCCCGAAACAGTAAGTTTCGGGGTTTATTGCTATTAAACTAATAGCTACTCTACATAACAGACATGAGAAGATTCAAACTGCACACAATTTTCTCCATTGGAGGCAAAACCCAATTGTAAACAAAATGAACCAGCGCATTTTTTCTCCCCATTCACAATACTAAGAATAGCTTGTTTGCCAATGCGTTGAGCATAAGCAGTATAAGTAGCCCCATAACCACCTAGTTCATATTTATAATATTTAGTGGAAAAAGAATATGCTCCCGGCACATTTCCATCCGCATCTGTAAACGAAACATCCAAATAAGCAAAAGAGTCTGAGTGTAAAATATCAGACATCCCTTTCAATTTTTGCATCTCAACAGCTTCATTGATAGCTTTTAAGTTTGTCCACGCTTCAGCAGCACGGCTTTTTTCCACGGCACGCTGGTACTGTGGCACCGCTATCGCGGCCAAAATACCAACTATAAGCACTACTACTAACAACTCTATGAGGGTAAACCCCCGTTTTTTATGTTGCATACGATTTCTCCCTATATTATCATGCCCGAGTCTCTTTCATTTCGTCATCCCCGAGCGTTTCTGTCGGGGATCTCGCCGTTTTTTCATAACAACAGATTCCCGACTACTACCTTCGGGAATGACAAGGAATCTATCATCCTCGGAAATGACTTCTATTTTTTTCAATTTAACTGCCCTGGAGAAACCCATGCAAAAACGGCTGGTACAGTGTAGATTGTGTCACATATCTTCACAATAACAGCCGTGGTCTGCCGCCCGGATAACCCCGAACGGCAAACACTCGGCACAACCTAAGCGGGTAATTAGTCCGCTTAAATTGCGCCTATAATCGGCTGTTTTTGGCGTGACACAAAACTCTTGGATATCCAAAAGTTATCCGTATTCTGCATACGGCTCCAAAAACAGATTAAATTGTATGTATAGTATAATAAAAAAAAGATGAAATAACAACTTGGAACATGAAACTCCCCGGTCTTTTAGACCGGGGTTTTTGATGCTAAAAATTATTCATTCAACAAACCCAAAGAATCACAGAGGTCTTTACTGGCTTCTTTGTCCCCCGGGCTCATACAAACAAGTGCCTGAGATTTACCCGTATTTCCGCGGGTAAAAGGGTTATAAAGCACATAATCAAACTTATCTACCCCGGTACGCTGGGCTAATACGCCGCGGCAATCGGTGCCGGGAACCACGCTTGTTTCCACCGGGCCGGATGCGGCACCGGATAAATAAAAATTAAAGAACTGTGTGCTTAAAAATGCGCCCCCAGCACTTGTAGACCGGGACGGCAACGCAACCACCAATTGCGAAAAACGCACCGGGCATGTTTCCCGCGCTTCATAAAAAGCATAAATGGCATCATTCATCGCCTTAATAGCGGTCATCGCTTCCGTGGCACGGGCACGTTCTACCGTGCGAATATATTTGGGTAATGCAATCGTAACCAGTACCCCCAAAATAAGTACTACTACCAGAACTTCTATTAACGTAAAACCTTTTTGATTCATACATCCTCCGTATTTAAATTGTAGCAAATTATAGACCGCTTATATGCATTAAACGCGCGGCCGCTTGGCGGGTCAGCTCGGGTGTGTTAAAAGCTGTTAAGCGCACATATCCTTCTCCGCAAGCACCAAACCCCACCCCCGGGGTTCCTACCAGCTGGTGTTTTTCAAGCAGATAGTCAAAAAATTCCCAAGACGACATGCCTGCCGGAGTTTTCAGCCAAATATAAGGGGCATTTTGTCCGCCAAAGGCGGTAAATCCAGCGGTCTGCACGGCTTGCAAAATCAGTTGCGCGTTTTGTTGGTAGGTGGCAATTACGCGGCGGATTTCTTGTTGTCCCTGGGGTGAATAGACGGCCTCTGCCCCGCGCTGGATAATATAGGCCACCCCGTTAAATTTGGTGGTTTGCCGCCGCAACCACAACGCATGCAAAGCGTGTGCTTGACCGGATTTGTCATATACTTCCAGTGCTTTAGGAACCACCGTGTAGGCACAACGCGTGCCTGTAAAACCAGCGGTTTTGGAAAAGGAACGAAACTCCACCGCTACCTGTTCCGCCCCAGGGATTTCGTAAATAGAGTGCGGCAAATCCGGCGAAGTAATATAAGCTTCGTAGGCAGAATCAAACAAAATAATGCTTTGGTTGGCACGGGCATAATCCACCCACATCTTAAGCTGCTCTTTGGTTAACGCTGTGCCCGTTGGATTATTGGGTGAACACAAGTAAATCAAATTGGCCGGAGTACCGGGTAACTGTGGTACAAAATGGGTTTCCTGCGTGCAAGGCAAGTAAACAATGTTGGTAAACCGGCCTGCTTCAAACACACCACTACGCCCGGCCATGACGTTAGTGTCTAAATATACAGGATAAACCGGGTCCTGCAAGGCTACCACACTGTCTTGCGAGAAAAGCTCCTGAAAATTGGCCACGTCACTTTTGGCCCCGTCACTTACAAAAATTTCGTCCGCACTAATAGATAGACCGCGGGCTTGATAATCGTGCGTTGCAATAGCTTCGCGTAAAAATGCGTACCCTTGTTCCGGGCCGTATCCGTGGAAGGTGTCTGCCTGCCCCATTTGGGCACTGGCCATTTGAAGGGCTTTCACCACCGCCGGTACCAGCGGTTGGCTTACATCCCCAATCCCCAAACTAATAATTTGGGCTTGCGGATGTACCTCTTTGTAAGCACGCACCCGCTTGGCCACGGTAGAAAATAAATAACTGCCCTGTAAATTTAAGTAATGAGCATTAAGTTGGGTCATAGGGTTACCTCCCCTTCAAATACACGTTGGGCGGGACCCGTCATAAAAATAGCTTTTTGTTCCGGCCACTCCACCCGTAAATCTCCCCCATCTAAGTGAACGGTTAATTGTTTTTGCGTCAACCCGTTTAACACGCATGCCGCCGCCGTAGCACAAGCCCCCGTACCACAGGCCTGCGTAATTCCGGCCCCCCGTTCCCATACGCGCATACGAACCGAAGTATCACTTAAAATTTGTACAAATTCCACATTCGTGCGGTGCGGGAAGGCCGGGCTGTTCTCTAGTTGCGGGCCCAGCACCTCTACCGGCACTTGCGCCACTTGCGGTACAAATACTACAAAATGCGGATTACCCATAGAAACCCCGGTACCTGTAATTTCCCGCGTGCCCACCGAAACTGTAACACCTACAGCCGGATCATCCGCCACGCCTTCCATAGGCAACGAACCCCGCGTCCAACGCGGCGTGCCCATGTTTACGCGCACCAAACCTTGGGTAAAGTCTAGCACTTCCGTTTGAATAAGCCCGGCCAAGGTTTCTATAACAAATTGCTTTTTAGCGTTACCGCCGTTTGCTTGCAGATGCAACGCCACGCACCGCGAAGCGTTCCCACACATTTCGGCTTCACTGCCGTCACTGTTTATAATGCGCATACGCACATCTGCCTCTTTAGAAGGCAAGAGCAAGATAAGCCCATCAGCCCCAATGCCCGTGCGACGACGGCACAAACAGCGCGCCAGCGAAGCAGGGTTCTCAACGGCTAAAGCATCCGGGCCGTCTAAAAAAATAAAATCGTTTCCGAGTCCGTTATATTTAGTAAAGTGCATACCTCTATTTTATAATAATTTGCTACACTATTTTTAACTTACTTTTTGGGGGGTTTTATATGGACGTAAAAACAGCCATAGAAACACGTCACAGTGTGCGCAAATTTGCCAACAGGCCGGTAGAGCGTGAAAAAATAAATGCCTGTTTAGAGGCCGCACGTTTAGCACCTTCCGCTTGTAATTCCCAACCGTGGTACTATATTGTGATAGACGACCCACAAGTGAAAACCGGGTTTTGCAAAGTAGCCTTTAGCGGGATGTATGCCATGAGCAGCTGGGCCGAAAAAGCCCCCGTATTGGTAGCGGTAGTGTCCGACCGGGGTAACTTTGTAAGCCGTATGGGTAACTTTTTTAGAGATACGGAATTTTTTCTGGTTGACCAGGGTATTTCCGGCGAGCATTTTGTACTGCGCGCCTGGGAACTGGGCCTGGGAACGTGCTGGATAGGCTGGCTGCACGCACAAAAAGCAGCTCAATTTTTTAATTTACCCAAAGGCAAAAAAATAGAGCATTTGTTTGCCGTGGGATACCCAGATAAAGAAAATGTAACCCAAGAAGCACACGGACGTAAAAAATTGGAAGAAATTGTCAGTTATAATAAGTATAAGTAAATTTGTTATAATAGAATATCTTTTTTGGAAAGGAGGCGTACATTAAGCGCCAATAGGCGCAATTTATAATTTATTATCTGTTTTTGGAATTGCATATTACATGCAAATAGGGTTACCTAGTAGCCCCCTCAATCAATCCGAAAACAGCCGAATTAGGCACGAAATTATTGGAATTGCAAGCCAACGGTTTCGTGCTGAGTGTTTGCCGCTTTTGCGGCATACCACGGCTGTCTGTTTGGGTTATTGATTGAGGGCTCAGATATACGGCCGTTTTTGTTATATCCGGGCCCGCAATCATAAAATCTAAAAGGACTCAATATGACAAATAAAATGCAAAAGGGGTTCACCCTGATAGAATTATTAGTAGTGGTGTTAATTATCGGTATTTTAGCGGCGGTAGCCGTACCGCAGTATAATAAAGCAGTAGCCAAAAGTGAATTGGCCAATGTATGGAGTACTATGGGTAGCTTACGCAAAGCACTTGCAGTAGCTATGCTCAGCCCGGAACAAACGGTTAGTGGAAACATTACCAATAGAAACCCCGCTTATTTGGATGTAGGACTTACTTGTAATGACACTTCGGTGAGTCATTCTCGTTTAGAAAACGCACAAATCTGTAGCGTTGCTTGTCCATCAGCAAAATGGAGCTACTGCCGCTACGCTACAGGGGGAAGTGTTACCAATCCTGTCATTATGTTTGACGGCGAATTTAAAATGCCGGGAGAAGCGTATTCTCAAACAACGGAGCTATATTTGGATAACACCGGCCGTTCATGTCAAAACCCAAGTGGTAACGGAACGGCTATTTGTACTTATTTGGGTGTAGAGTAATATAACGTTAAACGTTACATTGAAGATATTACCGATAATCCCCCCAGCATTACCGCTGGGGGTACTTTTTTGTTTTAAAGCTTATTTACATTGTTTGAGTAACGTAGCAGGGCTGTAGGGTTGGTTTGCTAATCCTTCCTTGGCCCCAATAGATACCAAATAGTTATAAACATCTTTTTGGCAGGTACGCGCCGCCCAACCTAACGGTGTTAAGGCAGGTACGTCTTGGGCAGGGCTTAAGCGGTATTCCAACATAAATGCC
Organism: Elusimicrobiaceae bacterium; assembly: GCA_045612945.1. Classification (GTDB taxonomy): domain Bacteria; phylum Elusimicrobiota; class Elusimicrobia; order Elusimicrobiales; family Elusimicrobiaceae; genus Avelusimicrobium. The sequence continues at coordinate 684 of JAZLAA010000079.1, read as the reverse complement.
AACTGCCCGGTTTGGCGTGCTTTTTCTACCAGGTTCTTAAGTAGCGGCAAATTCTTTTTAGCTATGGCAATATGCAACGCATTCCCCTGAGAAGAAACATCAAATAACTTAGCCCCTTGGCTAATTAAAAGATCAATAATTTCAAGTTGGTTGTTTTCCACTGCCACCAAGAAAGGAGTTTTGCCTTGCTTGTCTTTGGCAGATAATTCATATCTATCCGCCAAGATGAGTTCCTCCACCCGGTCACGGTGTCCTTTAGCCACTGCGGTAAAAATATCTTCTTCTTGCTCATTTTGTTTGGCTTCCTGCTCGGCCAACAGTTGGGCGTTATCTTCGGCAATGACGCTGTTTTCCACTTCGCGTAAATCTTTATTAAGCCACTCCAGTACAGCTGTACGTTTATTCTTTTGGGCAATCGCGTAAGGGACTAAGCCGTTTTGGGCGGCAATCGTTGGGTCTGCCCCGGCGGCTAATAAGCGGCGTACTACGTCCACATGTCCGCGGGAAGCACCCCAATACAGGGCCGTTTCGCCGGCATTATTTTGGGCGTTAATATCTAGCGGGGTTTGCATCGTTTGCGGAATCAGAAGCATTTTAATGGCTTGCGGGTGGTTATAACGCGCCGCATAGATAAGAGCCGTGTTACCGTCTTTATTAGCGGCATTTACGTCTGCACGGTAAGCC
>JAZLAA010000078.1:0-2255 GCA_045612945.1 Elusimicrobiaceae bacterium | reverse complement strand
ATCTACTTCTACTTCCGTAATACCGATCTTTTTCATCTCGGCCGCCATTTGGTGGGCAAAAGAAATTTGAGAATCCGTCGTGGGAGTGACGGTACCGGCCGGGTCGCTAGTGGTGTCAAAAGATACGTAGCGCACAAGACGGCTATAAATTTTTTGTTGTAAATCGTTCATAATTTTCCCCCTAAAAAGTTATTTTTATTATACAATTTATATATCTTACTTCAGGAGAGTTTTATGAGGAAAATCATAGTCTTGCTTGCCGCGTTAGGGTTGTTAACTGGGTGTGCTACCGTCAAACAGGCCGCTCATTTAAAAAACTGCACCTATGCATTAAAGAGTGTGGAACTTAGCGACATGAGCCTAAACGCTTTTACGTTTACGCTTACCATTGCAATTACAAATCCCAACAAAACTGAAACAGCCAAATTGAAACGTTTTGTAGGGGTGCTGGAAGCCAATGACAGCAAAATTGCCGATGTAACGTTGGCTGACATTGAAATCGCACCGCTAGCCACATATAACGCCAAAGCCAAAATAAATGTACCTACCTCCGCCTTGGGTAGCCAACTGCTAGGGCTCTTGGCCATGGGCAGTGGCACGGTAGATTATCATTTGACCGGAACAATGTATTTTGAAGGGCCCATGGGTGTAGAGATTCCATTACCGGTGGATATGGTTCGCCTTGGCAGTTATAATTAACGGTTATTATAAAGTATCAGTAGAAAAGACGCATCTCATTTGGGATGCCTCTTTTAACGCATAAAAATCCCCCGCCTTTGGCGGGGGTTCAATTTAATTGGTCCGTTTGCGGGCCGTCGTCCCTTTGCGGGTGTTGGCGGTACGCTGTTGCGTGGTAGTTTTCTTCTTAGCCGTAGCGGTGGCCGGTTTAGCAGGCTGGATGCCGTAGGCTTGGTCCAACAGGTTCTTAGCATCGGAAACCGTCGGGTCCAACAGGCCGCTTATCGTATTGTAATTGAAGCGGTACACCGTTTTGAAGTTTTGCGGATTTTCCGGCGGAACTTTAACGGTAACCGAGTAATTGTCCGCTTCTACCGCTTCGGTGGTTTCCCACGTGATGAGTTCCGGTGAAATGGCCGGATGTTTAGACTCAATAAACCCTTTGAGCAAGTAACCGTTAGGCAACGGGAATTTTTGTACTTTTTCCTGAGCCAGCTCAGCCGGGGTTGGCCCTTGCGGTACCGGTTCCGGTGCGGGTGCTTGCTTCGGTTGTTCGGGCAAGAGTTCTTGCGTGGTTTGTTGTGTGGCTGGAGCCTCTTGTTTAGTTGCAAACAGGTTAACGGAGGGCGGCAACAGTTTCATAATTCCTAACGCTGCATACAAGATGATGAGCAACAAAATCCCCACCAGTCCCATAATGACCATTTTAGTCGATTTGGTAAGCCCGCCTGAAGTTTTCAACCCGTGTTGGGCATTGACGTCATTTAATTCGTTTACATCCAAGCGGTCTGTTCCTTCCGGTTCGGGTACCATGGGAACGGTTTTAATATCAAGGCTAGCCCCACGTTTAGCTTGGATCGTATTTTCCAAATTAACTTGTGTGGCGGCCAAATCGGGCGGTAAACCGTCAGTGTTGAGTGCTTGGAGAGATTGGGATTTGGTAACAGCAGCCAACATATCTTGGAAGACCGTTTCTTGTTTTTTATTTTCTCTTGCTTCTTCCGCAGTGGAGTTCATCACATCAGCCACATTATCCGTTAATTGGGCAGGTGGTACAAAGTCCGAGATTAAATAAGTAGAACCTTCTTTGAGTTCAATTTCAGTCAAATCATTGGGATTCCCTTCGGGCAACGGGTCGTTGGCTACACTGACTGTGGCCGATTTTACTACAGGTTGTTCGTCCTCGCTGTCGCCAAAAGCATCTTGCAAGTCTTTATCAGTAATTGCACCGGGAGCCGCATCTTGCGAAACTGCAGACTCAACAGACTCTTCTTGTGTCGGAGTTTGTTGCGGTTGGGCAGGTTCCTCTTGAGCCGGAATTTCTTCTTGCGTTTGAGCGGGTTCTTCCTGCGGTTGGGCAAGTTCCTCTTGAGCCGGAATTTCTTCTTGCGCTTGAGCGGGTTCTTCCTGCGGTTGGGCAGGTTCTTCTTGAACTGGGATTTCCTCTTGTGGTTGGGCAGGTTCCTGTTCTTGCACAGGAGCGGGCTCTTGTTCTTGGGGTTCTTCTTCCTTTATATAAAAGCCTTCGGGTTCAGCCTCTTTAGCGGCCGGGACCAACTCCTCCATAGTTTCTTCTT
>JAZLAA010000077.1:0-5472 GCA_045612945.1 Elusimicrobiaceae bacterium | reverse complement strand
ATTTATGGTAGTAATTTGGTACTGTGCGCGGGCATCTGCGTTGCGGGTAAATACGGCCTCAAAGCAAGGTGTCCCGGCCGGATTCTCTTCCCGGCAGACAATTTGGCCCGTAAAGTATTTAAGCGGGTGTTTTTGCAAGTTTTCGTTGGCACGAGCCACCTGCTCGGTGGAAAGTTCCTTACCCATGGTAAAGTTGCGTTGGGAACCCCAAACTACTTTTAGCTCTACCAGCCGCGTATTTTCCACCGCATTAAAATAGTAAGGCAGGGCAGTGGCGGCCAGCACACCAATAATTAGCACCACCACCAGCATTTCCAGTAACGTGTATCCCGGTTTCACGGTTCTACCTCGTGCAAGTAGCGGTCAATTAGGGCGCGGATTTCTTCGGGTTTAGTTTGCAAGCCCAGGGCCCAAGCGGCCTCGTGCAAAATAGTTGCCAGTAGCCGGGCCGGTTGGTTTTGCAAATCGGATAGGAACAAATTGCGGTCTAAGCGCAGGTAATCTTCCAGTACGGACGATTGCTGTTTACCTTGCAGGGCACGTTTGCCGCGCGTGTTGGAAAGTTTGAACCTAAATTGCAGCGGTCCGCCAAACGAGAGTGCCTCCAAAAATTTTCGTGCCGTTACCCAAAATAATACCAAGTTTTGGCCTAATTTTTCCAAGTGAATGGTTTGGGAAACGTGCCCGTTAACCATTTCGTCTTGGCTGACCACTTGTTTATTCATAATTAGACCGTAGGCGTTAAACTCCGTCATCTTATATATTCCGCGCGTGTTGGAAATTACAGCAATCCCGTCCTGCACCGGTTTAAGGGGGTAATCCGGGTTAGCCATTACACCGTACGAAGCGCGCGTGGCGGCGGCCGCAACCCGTTGTGGTAACGAGGCATAGTCGCTTAGCGGTTCTTGCGGATAAAGCGGCCCGATAGATAAGGTGCTTACGGTTTCCCCGTCAGCGGAAACGGTACAGGTTTTTAAATAATTTTCAAAGTGGCTTTCGGCCTTGTCATACAAAATGTGGCGTAGCCGCTCGGACTTTTGGCGGTGGTCCAACAGCCAGGGCAGTTTATCCGGGTGCACAATGGCTTCAGGCCGGGAGGCTTGGCCCGTGCGCACATACGCGCGTTTGGCCTTACCCACCAGGTGCGGAGTGAGATTGCTTTGCGGAATATCAATCACCACAAACATACGGTCTGTGCGTTTATTGACGCAGATGTTCACGTCCACAAACACAATCGGGTCAATATAGGTTTGAATGATATCTTCAATGCTGTTGCGCACTTTTTCGTGGTAGGCAATCCCCAAGAAAGGGGGGGCTGGTTTATCGTTTTTATCGTCCTGCACTCCTACAATAATGGTGCCGCCCATGGCATTGGCAAACGAGGCGATGGTTTTGGCAAATTTTTCATGATTTTTGGGCAAGAGGTATTTGTAGTCTAGCTGTTTGTTTTCCGGCAGACCCCGCTTGCAAAAAGCCACCACGTCTTCAAAGGTCAACTCGTGTATCGGTTTTGAAAATAGCATAAAACCTCCTTTTTCTTAGTATAATAAATTTAAGAGAGGAAACAAGCCCATGAAAAAAACGATTTATAATTTATCGTTTAACCAGACCTTGCAGTATGAACTGGATGGCCTGCAATATATTTGGCTACGCGTGCCGGGTGGGTGGAATTTGACCGTGCTAAATGAGAAAGGTTTAAGTAATACCTTTATCCCCCAAAGTAACGAGTTTAAAGAAACCCTGCGCGAATTGGAAAATAAAGCCACCGACGTGGTAGGCAAACGCTGGCTGAAACATAAGAAGCCCAACTCGTAAATTTTTTATAATAACCTTATGAATAAACACCCTTTGCAAGCCTTAGCCAGTTTGATGACCGATAAGTTTATCGCCGCGGACCCCAAAGCGGCGGCGGCCGCCCTGGCCCTGCTGGCCACGCACGAGGTGCTTTTGCTGGTAGGTTCCTTAAAAGCGCAAAGTTTGGTGCGCGTCATTAACCCCATGGACCCGCCCAAAGCGGCCGCGGTACTTAGGCGCTTGCCGTTTAAGCAAGCCAGTTATGTGCTGGCACATTTAGACGTGCCGCAAGCCGCCAAACTGTGGAAAGAGTTTGCCGCCCCGTACCAGGAGCGTTTAAAAGAAGTGTTACCTCCCTCGTTTGTGGGGCTACTTACGCAAGCGCGCGGGTTTGCTCCGGGCAGTGTGGGTAGCAAAATGACAACGGATTTACTTTGCGTGCGTACGGAACAAAAAGTGGCTGATTTAATTGCCCGCCTACAAACACTTCCGCGCGCCAAGCTACCTAAACTATGTTTTGTAACCGGTAAGAACGAAGAACTGAAAGGTATCATTCGTACGGTAGAAATTATGTTTTTAAACCCGGCTGCCGTATGTGGCAGTGTCATGAATAAACCCGTGCACGTTTTGCACCCGCAAATGGATTTGGCTACTGCGCGTAGTATTTTTGTGCAGGCAGAAACAGAGGTCTTGCCTGTGTTAGATGAAGAAGGCCGGCTCATAGGAGCTTTGGCTAAAGAGGCCACAGCGGGAGGGCAAGCAGCCTCTAAACGCTGGTGGAAACGCTTGAAACTGCGCTAGATTTCACTATACTTAGCATTAGGAGGGTTTCCCCGCGCGTTAAGCGCACAAAATACAATTTGATACTGTTTTTGGAACCGCAAATTGCGGACTGCTTTTGTAAAACAAAAGCCCTATCATAATCCAAAAACAGTCGTTATAGGCACAAGGTGGCGGCGTCGAAACCCGTTGTCTTGTGCCGAGTGTTTGCCGTTTAACGGCAAACCACGGCTGTTATATGGGTGAGTTATGATAGGCTCCGGTATAGTGGCCGTTTTTATTTGCCATTTTGCCGGAGCCCAATGAGATGGACCGGGGAAGCCCGGCCTAAATGGAGAAAAAATGAAAAAGATAAATACCCGGCGGGGTTTTACGCTAATAGAGTTGTTGGTAGTGGTGTTAATTGTTGGTATTTTGGCTGCAGTGGCAGTGCCTCAATACCAGAAGGCAGTTGAGAAATCCCGCGCGGCAGAGGCGGCTGTTCAAATAAGAGACCTAATAAATTCTGTAGACTTGTACTTGCTGGAACACGGAGGAATGCCCAAATCTGGTGTCGTAGAAGATCTTATTGATACTGGCATAATTACGTTGCCTGGGTTGTCTGCAGGTTTGATGGCGTATAGCCATGCCAACGCAAAATTTACCTATACGGCTATATGTCAATCTAGCAAGTGTTCGGTAAATATTACCTCCAAAAAGCAAGCTTCTAATGGCGGCTACTTATATGGATTATTTGCCGAAAAAACATCTGCAGGTGGAAACTGGGTAAAAACTTGTGGTTATTGGGAAACAAATGATATGGGACACCGAATCTGCGAAGGTATGACAGGTTTTACAGCGGAAAAACTATAGAGGATGTAGTATACAAAACTCCCCATATCGGGGAGTTTTGTATCTAAGGATAAACCCTTACTTTACACGGCCGGCGGAGCGGTGTGCTTTTCGCAAAACAGTTTGTGCAACTAGAAGGTTTTTTCTTACGCGTGGCCATTAGCGCGAATAGTATGTTTCATCTCCAAAGGTGCCCTCGTACTGAACGCCCCCGTTCACCACTTTACCAAACGTCTGCTGGAAATTAGCATTACGCACGGCTTGATAGGTGCGGCCTTTTTCATCGGCCTGATTGGCGTAGGCGGGGATTTTTTGTTGCACTTTTATGGTTTGCGTCTGCCCTTTGGTTTGCTTGCTTTTCATAACCGTGTAATTACAAGAGCCGTCTGGGTTGTAAGATTCACAGGCTTCCATACCAGAGCCTACCCCTTCGGGATGTTCCTTTGCGGTAAGGCGGGAATTAGCTGGCCGGTCGTGTGCGCGCTGGTGGGCTATATATCCATCTGAAGGGTTACGTTCTGCGCCCGGTTGCATGGAATTATGCACGCAGACGGTAATCGTATTTCCGTTGGCATCTTTATAAGTGTGAATACTTACTTCTCCATCTACATACGTACACCCGTTTTGTTTCTCTACGGTTCCTTCCCATTCAGTTCGTCCTTTTCTTAAACGGTAGGTTTGCCCGTTTAAGGTAACTAACCGCGGGTCTTGCGGGTTGCCGGACAGAGACGGCTTGGCCGCTGTGGCTTTTGTAGCGGCTGTTTGGGTGCCGGTAGCGGTTGCTACTTTTTGGGTAAGGCGTTTGTTCAGTGTATCTAAAGCCGGGCTGGGCCCTAAAAATTGTGCATACACAGCAGGGCCGATAATCAATGTGGTGATAACGACTGCCATTTTCTTGTACATAGACTCCTCCTTTACTGCTGTAGTTATAGGTAGTATAAGAAAATGGCCTGTAATATCTTGGGTCTTTGGTCCTGCATCTCTTTAGGCCTTTGGGCCTATGTCAAATAGCCATTACTGGGTTTTTGTCGGGCATCTTTATCATATAAAAACATCCCCCGGTTATACAACCGGGGGATGTTTTAACTAAACTTTTGCCGGGCCCCTTGCGGTTTGCTATACTTCGCTAATACTAAACGCAAGGCGCGGGAAGACGGCTTGCCCCTATTTTACTCTGCCGGCGGAACCGAATACGTTTTCGTTCTTTTCGGCGTACATTTTAATCAGTTCTTCGCGGGCCGGCCCTAAGTATTTGCGCGGGTCAAACTCAGCCGGCTTGGTGGCAAAGATTTTGCGGATGGTGGCGGTCATTACTAAGCGGCCGTCGCTATCTACGTTAATTTTGCACACCGCCGATTTAGCGGCTTTGCGCAGTTGTTCTTCGGGGATGCCGGCGGTGTTATCCAATTTGCCGCCGTATTCGTTAATTTGTTTTACTGCCCATTGGGGTACGGAAGAAGAACCGTGCAATACAATCGGGAAACCGGGCAAGCGTTTGGAAACTTCGTCCAAAATATCAAAGCGAAGTTCAGGCAGTTTTTCGCCGGGTTTTACTTTAAATTTATAAGCCCCGTGAGAAGTACCGATAGAAATAGCCAACGAATCTACGCCCGTGCGTTTTACAAAGTCTTCCACTTGGGCCGGGTCGGTATAGGTGTGGTGTTCGGCGGAAACTTCGTCCTCAATGCCCGCTAATACGCCTAATTCGCCTTCTACGGTTACATCGTGTTGGTGGGCATATTCCACTACTTTTTTGGTTAAAGCTACGTTTTCTTCATACGGCAAGTGAGAGCCGTCAATCATCACGGATGAAAAACCATTATCAATGCAGTCTTTGCACAGTTCAAACGTGTCGCCATGGTCCAGGTGCAAGCACAGCGGAACGGGTTTGCCCAGCTCGGCCATCATTTCCACGGCTCCACGGGCCATCCAGCGCAAAAGGGTGGAGTTGGCATATTGGCGCGCGCCTTTGGACACTTGCAAAATTACCGGGGAACCGGTTTGTACGCAAGCGGTAACAATGGCTTGGAGTTGTTCCATATTGTTGAAGTTATAAGCCGGAATGGC
>JAZLAA010000076.1:0-2570 GCA_045612945.1 Elusimicrobiaceae bacterium | reverse complement strand
ACCCCATGGGCATGCAATACTTCGGGAGCTTGCGTATAGCTGGCATGGCAAGGGATTAAACGCGCATCCGCCGTGCGCTGCGTAGCCATAGACAGGGCCTGAGCATCGCGGTCAAAGCCAAAAATGCGTGCTTGCGGGCCCAGCTGATTTAAAAAATAACGGCTGTGTCCACCTAAACCCAGGGTACCGTCCATATATACTCCGGCGGGCTTTTGCAGGAGAAACTGGGCAATTTCAGGGGCCATAATGGGAATATGTATCCACGGTTGCATATCAATTCCCCCCTGGAGCTGGTGTGGCAGATTTGCGGGCTTTTTGCAAGTCGTGCAACCAGACATTTTGCAAGGTACTTACTTTGTTAAACGGCATCCCGTATGCACGGTACAAAGCTTGGTGGATAGGCGTGCCGTTTTTAAGTTCACTGCATAGTTTGTAAAATTCATCGCGGGAACGGGTATTTAGTAAATAATCCACCAAACTATACGCCTGAGTATACCACAGTTCCGCCTTATCCTGCGGATAGTTTTTAAGAGTTTGGGCAGACATCATTTCTTCAAACGGGATCAGTTGCCCTTGGTCTAAAATTCGTTGCATGCTACGTTGTGCCCAACCGGGTTTTTGTTTGGTAGTGTAAATTTGCATATAAACGGCTACCCCTTCCGAAAGCCACAACGGCGACAAATGTGGTAAAAAGTAGGAATCAAAATACAGGTGGGTTAATTCATGTACAGTGAGCGAATAAAATCCGGTCTTTTCAATGACGTACATGGTGTCGGACTGCAAGTCAGACGAGGCGCCACTCCACGCCGGGCGTTTGGTAAAGTCTATATATGATTGTTTTTGGTCAAACAGCATAACTAAAATCTTGCCCGGCTTGACCACAATAGTAAATGGGGTTAAGTCCAGCATGAGCTTGCCGTGAATGGTGTCCAGCACGTTTTTTAATTTGGGGGTAACGGGCTCTTTTTCACGGTAGATTAGGTAATTAAATGTATCTGCTGTCAAAAAACCGGGAGGCGGCGCAATCCAGCGTACTTTTTGAGCAGGATTGGCTGGGCGGTAAGCTTCCAGCGGAATTTGATCCAAATCCCCGGACGGAGCAACCGAAGCTACTTGCTCTAAGCCGGTAATGAGTTGTTCCATTTGGGCCTGAGGAGCCTCTTGCGGCTGGGATTGTGCGGGCGGCGGAACCGAGATATCCGGGCGCATGGTTTTGGCGTTTCCGCGGTACTGCTCGTCCGAAACAGAAGCCGGGGATTCTCCCCCTTTAGATTGAAAGCGTTTGGGTTCTTGTGTGAGGGTTTTGGCAATATCTTTTAAGCTAATGGCAGACAGCGGCGTGGCTGTTAAACACAGCCCCCCCAGCCAAAAAAACATTCGTTTCATCCCATTACACATAGTCTTTCTTATATAATACCAAATGCCGAGTTTTATTGTCGCACGGAAGGGTATATGCTTTGGTATACAGAGGCATAACGTGGGGCCCGGCAGGCACTTGCGGTTCTTCCCCTTGAAAAGCCAAAAAAAGCCCGCCCGGTTTTATAATTTGCAAGCACAACGGTAAAATATCCGCCAGCGGGCCGACGGCACGCTCGGTTACGGCATCAAAGTAAAGCGCGGTTTGCGGAGTTAGGCGCAAATTTTTTATGGTGCAGTTCTTAATTGCGGCCTGCAAAGCTGCCCAGCGCATAAATTTACAGCGGCGTTCTAAACTTTCGATTAACGTAACTTGTGCCTGTTTAAATACCACCGCCAACGTAAAGCCAATATAACCGCACCCAGCCCCTACATCGGCCAGTTGCAGCGGAGCTGAGGCCGGCAAGTGTGCGCGCAACGCACAGGCCGCGCTGAGCCCGTCACATATATGACGGGTAATAATTTCTTCCAGGCTGACGGCAGCAGTTAAATTTAACAGCGTGTGTTTTTCCCATACGGCTTGTGCGTAAGCAAGCAGTTGGTGCTGTTGCTCGTTTGTTAACGGCAAATCAAGCGCGGTGGCATGACTAAGTAGCTTTTGAAGCATGTGCTAGTCTCCTAAACCGCTCAATATGTACGGCTAAAAGCTGAATATCGGCCGGCGTAACCCCCGGGATGCGGCTGGCTTGGCCTAATGTTTGCGGGCGCACCTCACGCAGTTTTTGGGCACTTTCAAACAAAAGCCCACGTACGGTGGATGGGTCAAATCCGGCCGGGATTTTGACGTGTTCCAGCTCTGCCAGTTTTTGGGCATCTTTTACGTTACGCTCAAAATAGCCGGCATATTTATGTTGCACGGCAGCGTAGTATTGGGCCTTAGCTAAGCTCCACGGCCCGAGCTCGGGCAATGTAGTAGGAACAACCTGCCCAGCACATAACTCTTGGCAGAGGTGTTGATAATTTTCAAACGCGGCTTTATATTCGGGCCCTACTAAGCCCAAGTTAAGCCCGTGTGGGGTCAGACGCAGGTCTGCGTTGTCGTTACGCAAAAGTAAGCGGTATTCAGCGCGCGAGGTAAACATGCGGTAAGGTTCGTTAACCCCTTTAGTAACCAGGTCATCAATCAGAACCCCTATGTACGCCTCATCACGGCG
>JAZLAA010000075.1:0-2777 GCA_045612945.1 Elusimicrobiaceae bacterium | reverse complement strand
CCATGAAAAGCCTTTGACACTTTGCAACGTACCGCTAATTTCTACCACATCGGCACTAACGGCAACTAGCCGTGTCTTTTTAGCATGCGCTACCGTGGGCAGAAGCAAACTAAAAAGCAAAACTGCAAGTGATACTCCACTGGTGAATTGTTTATTTCTCATGACTCATCCCGTTTATTTTAAATTAGTTAAATAATTTTTCAAAAGTGGCAATCTCCATCAAGTAGTTCGTCACGTCGCCGTGGGAACGTAAAATGACCGTAATTTTTCCTTCTTCGCGTGCTAAGGCTAAGTATTGCGCATCCCGCGGCGAAAGCGCTAAGGCTAAGGACACACTGTCTGAGAAGGCGGAGGCATCTTCGTCTTTATTTTTAAGTGCCGAAGCGGCTTTGGCATCCAACCCTTGGCCCAAATCAGCCCCAACCCCCAACACCTTTACATTTTGTAGCAACGTGACGGTCACATTTTGTTGGGTTCCGTTTTTCATTACCGCTTGAAAGGTAAGTAGTACGTCCACGTTATCATCCGGTTTAATCAAATTGGCCGTAGCTACCGGCACATCATCAATAATAAACCCGCGCATTTGCACCGGAATTTTGCTGGAAAGGCCTGCTTCCGGCGATAACGAGGTAATAGCATACTTAGAAATCTGGTTGCCCTTGGGAATTTGGATACGGGCGACTGCATTTTCTATGGCTTTAAAATCGGCATCGGTGCTAAACGTAAAAGCATCCTTTTGCAAATAAGCAGCCGGGACTGCCACCGTTTTAATAAAATCGCGTTTAATAACCTCGCGCTCTTTAATATCGCGCGTAGGGACAAAAACATACTTCATATTTTTAGAATCGTTTAGTTTATTCTCGGCACTGCGTACAATCATAAAATACACAATAGCGGCTATGACGGCCAAAAGCATGGGAAATAAAAAACCTTTTTTCATTTGTTCTCCTTACAACCTCAAATTAACCACTCAAATCCGGGCTACTTAGAATCGGAACTTAAGTATCCTTTTTCTACCGGCATGCGCGCTGTAGCCGTTATCTTACGCAGGCCGTCTCGGCGGGGCTTATCGGCCAAAATGTAGCTGGTTCCCGGAAATACAAGCCGCACGGGATACGTCAGCGTGACTACTACATCTTGGTGACGGTGGCGCCTGTACATGGGATCTACCCCGGTTGTTTCCACCTTCACTTGCACACTAAGCCGGTCCGCCTCGCTACCAAATACTTTACGCTTAGCATGCTCTATCTTTTGGGCCATAACCGTACGGTTGGCATTGCCGCTGGGTTTATCTACCGCAACCAATGCACCAATACGGGCAAACTCATAAGAAGCGTGGTTAAGTACAATGGTACGGTAGGCCAGGTTGCCGTATTCAAGCACAAAGAAAATTAACAACATGAACACCGGCAAAATGAGCATGAGCTCTACCGTTACCTGACCGCGCTTCTTATGAAAAAACTTCATATCTTAAGCGTTCTGCACACCGCCCAAAATTTTCTGTTTTACGTTTTCATACACTTCAGGCATGAACGCTTTTACCGCAGCCCCTACGCCCAAAGCAATCCCTACTACGACCACGAGCATAAGCACGTATTCTACCGTATTCTGCCCTTCTTTTTTGGTCAAGCAACCCAAGGCTTTAGCTTTTAATAAATCAGCTTTGGTTTGCAACGCAATAATGTATTTCATAACTCCTCCTAATTTACAAATGTTTAATTTGCATTATAATCCGTCAAAATTACTTTAGCACCTTGGTCAAACTGCTGCGGAACCAAGTGTGAATACAACACATAAAAGGAAAGAAATGCGCTCATCAGCCCCACCGTTACTACAATATATTCCACGGCCCCTTGGCCTTTGCGATTAGCGAGGTTTTTCTTTCCGCACTGCCACATACCTTAAAACTGTAAGGACACTGCAATTTGTTGCGAGGTGCCCAATGCGCCAAACGGCGTTACCGCATAATCCAGCGAGGCCCCGTATCCAAACAGTTCCGCACTGTAAATGCCAAACCCAAACGACACGCGGGAAGTTTCTTCTAAACCTACTTGCTTCACCCAGCTGTCTTCTGTGTTAATACCCGTATTTTCGCGCGTATAATAACCTACGCGCAAATCAAACCGGGCTACCTGGAGTAAATCCTCGGGGATGTGCACCTCTAAACCTACGCCGTAGCGGGCTTTGTCGTCCACATATTTCATGTATTCGCCGGAAATGGTAAAGTAGCGTGTATTTAAGTCGGCCCCCAAGCGATATCCGCGCGGCATTTCTTCTTTGTCACCGATATTTACAATGGCACCGCCTAAACCTAACCAGTTGACCAAGCGCAATTTAGCCCCTGCATCAAAACCGACGTTATCGTAGTGGTTATGACCGTCGCCATTGTACAAGCGTTCGGTAATATATTTGGCTGTACCGCCCAGCTGGAGTTTTTGGTTAATAAACCCACGTGCAATAGATACGCTACCTACAAAATTTTGAACCGGCACGCCGACCTCGGGGTTTTTATGGCCCCACTCGTCGCGAAAGTCAAAGTCGTCCATATCCATATAGTTTACGCTGACGCCAATAATGGTTTTGCCAATGGGCTGTAAATACGCCAGGGTGCGGGATTTATAGCCCTGCAGATAGTCCATATACGAGAACTGCACTTCACGCGTGGTGGCACTGGCTGCGCCCGCCTGCAGTGCAGCGCATATTTTCTCCGGAACACCACCTACCGGCGATATTTCGCCGTCAATGCCGATCTCACCGGTGACGGCGACGCTGCCATC
>JAZLAA010000074.1:0-4058 GCA_045612945.1 Elusimicrobiaceae bacterium | reverse complement strand
TTTTTCAATCTGTTGAAGCAGTAATTGGATAGCGTGCACAGAACCGCGCCCGATGTTACGTTCGCGCGTGTGAGAAATGAGTAATTTTTCAGCCACCGTACCCTTCGGCCCGGTCACTGCCACCCACACGGTGCCCACGGGTTTGTCTTTCGTGCCGCCGTCCGGCCCGGCTACCCCGGTGGTAGCTACACCATACTGCGCCCCGGTAGCTTTACAAATCCCTTGGGCCATTTGGCGGGCTACCGGTTCGCTCACGGCTCCAAATTTTTCCAAATCTTCGGGTTTTACCCCCAGCAGGTTCTGTTTGACCTCATTAGCATATGCCACTACGCCGCCCAAAAAATAGCTGGAGGCCCCGGGCGTAAGCGTAATTAAATGGGCAATATTCCCCCCGGTGCAACTCTCGGCACAGGCCACGGTTACCCCGGCTTGCTTGAGGCGCAAGAGAAGCTCCTCGCGCGCATCGCCCTCCGGGCTGGGCTGGTAGGGCAGCGTGTTTAGCGCGGCCAGCAAATTTTCATATACCCCGTCTAGCTGTTCCACAGCCATGCCCTTGGCGGTTAAGCGCAAGCGCACATACCCTTCGCTGGGCAGATAAGCCAGTTTGATGCCTTCGGGCAGGGTATCCTCAAACGCGGCCAATTGCAGGGCAATTTCGGACTCCGGCACATCAAACACCGTTACCATTTTGTAACGCAGCAAACGGTTAGAAAATTTAGCTTTTAAACGCGGTAACACTTCGCTATACAGTAGCTGTTCAGTTTCAAACGGCACGCCGGGTAATGCCACTAACACCTTTTTGCGCCGTTCAAACCACATGCCGCTGGCGGTGCCTTTGGTATTGTGCAAAGGCACACACTTTTTCGGCAGCACCGCTTGGGAAAGGTTATAGGTATTCAGCCGGCCGGGGATGTGGGCAAACATATCTTCTAACCACTGGCGCGCTTGCGGGTTTTCCACTAAGGGCGTGTCAAAGTATTCGGCCAGGATTTTTTTGGTTAAATCGTCTTTGGTGGGGCCCAAACCGCCGGTTAAGATAACGGCATCGGCTTGCAAGGTGGCGCTGTTAATGGCGCGCACGAGGGCATTTCGCTCGTCGGGCACGGAGCGCATTTCCACGGTTTCCGCGCCCAGTTTGGTTAGCTCGCGCGCGATAAAGCGAGAATTGGTATCTAAAATTTGCCCCAGCAAGATTTCATCCCCAATGGTAATGATGACCGCTTTCATAGGCCCTCCTGTTTGGCAGGTATTTTTTTTATTGTAGCATATTTACGCCGGGCATATCGTTACGCCGGGCCAAATGGGTGGCGGGCACAAAAAATCCCCGCACTCAGGCGGGGAAACGGCAAAGTAAGCCGAACAGATTATTCTACATAGCAATCGCTATTTTCAAAATCTCCTCCGCCGGTTAAACAACTCGTACCTGCCGTTGCGAATCCAATTTTTTGACAATATCCTTGGTAGCTATAACATTTTCGCACTCCATCTGCCAACGAAAGCATGCTGGTATTGTCTGATTTCGCAAGTGCCGTAGGTGTCCCTTGAAAACAAGCATATTCAAAATGCTGATTTGTCTTGGTTTCTATTGCCAAGGGGTAATAGCATTGCCCCGTTGTTCCCATTTCCAAGTTTCTTACCGTTAGAGCATCTCCCATGGCCTTAAGCATTACAAACGCTTCGGTTACACGGCTTTTTTCTACGGCTTTTTGATATTGCGGCACGGCCACGGCGGCTAAAATACCCACTATCAGCACTACTACCAGCAGCTCAATAAGCGTGAACCCTTTGGTTGTTATCCTATCAGGCTTAATTGCCGAACTTGTTTCGGCATCTACAACGCACCCATTTAATAGGATTTTTTCCTTATTTTTATAACAACCTGCGTTGTTGATTCCCAATAAAGTCCCTCGGGAATGAGCATTTTTATATACTGCGTTTTTATGTTGCATACGTTTTCTCCTGTTTTACGTCAGGGCATGCCCTAACTTATGTTCCCCTCGCCCCTTGCGGGAGAGGGTGGCCGTAGGCCGGGTGAGGGGGACCCTTGGCAAATTTTCGCTACACCCCCTCATCTGTCCTGCCGGACATCTTCCCCCTCCAGGGGGGAAGCAAACAACTATCAAGCACTGCCTGACCTACATTTTCAATTTTTCACTGCTCTTGGAAAACGCATACAAAACAATACGGCCGCTATTATTGCGCTTATCCTAGTGTCACAATAACAACAGCCGCGGCCTCCCGCCGTTAGACGGGAAACACTCAGCACAACCGGGTGGCCGCCCGATTGTGCCTAAATATCGGCTGTTTTTGGACTAGGATAAGATGCCTTTGGCATACCTGCGTATTCTGCATACGCTTCCAAAAACAGGTCAAATTGTACGTATAGTGTAATAAAAAAATGCCCAAGTTTCAAGGTTGCCCGGTAGCGCAACGTCGCGGTAATCAAGTAGCGTAACACCCGAGCAAGTAGTGCCCGGCAATACATTTGATTTAATGATGTATGACCGTCCGTGTTCACTCGCGGTAATTTCAAAGCAATTTAAGCCAAAACGCGACGTGCCCTTGTGCAGCATACTTGTACGAACCGCCCTTTAGGGCGGAGGTATGTAAGCAAGGGCGCAACAAAGTGTTGGCTTAAATAGGGAAGAAATTACGTACCGCCCAAGTTTTGTATAATATAACCATGAAACCGGAGAATTTTCCCCCGAATCCCTGGGCCTTGCTCCCTTTAGGCGTATTTTTACTGGCCTATGTAGCCGTTTCGCTACTAGCGGGCGATTTTTACAAAATGCCCATTACGGTGGCGTTTGTGTTGGCTTCTATTGTGGCGGTAGCCATGAGCCGCGGGGGCAGTTTGCACCACCGTATTGAGCTGTTTTGCAAAGGCCCGGCCAACCCCAACATCATGCTGATGATTTTAATCTTCATCCTGGCGGGCGCGTTTGCCCAAACCGCCAAAGCTATGGGCGCGGTGGATGCTACGGTCAATTTAACGCTGTCTATCTTGCCGGGTAACGTTTTGGCCGCCGGGGTGTTTATGGCGGCGTGCTTGATTTCGGTTTCGGTGGGAACTTCGGTAGGTACCATTGTGGCTCTGACCCCGGTAGCCGCGGGGCTTTCCGCGCAAACCGGGCTGCCACTGGCGTTAATGGCGGCCGTCGTAGTGAGCGGAGCCATGTTTGGCGACAATCTTTCCTTCATTTCAGACACCACCATTGTAGCCACCCGCACCCAAGGTTGTAACATGGACGACAAATTTAAAACCAACTTTGCTATTGTATTCCCTTTTGCCATACTCACCATGTTGCTCTACGTGTTCATGGGTAGCGGTTCCCAACATACGTTTGTGTTAGAGCCGGTAGCGTGGATAAAAGTGCTCCCATACGCGGCCGTGCTGTTGGCGGCGGTGCTGGGTGTAAATGTGATGCTGGTGTTGTTGGGCGGCACGGTGCTGTGCGGCCTTATTGGGCTGTGCACAGGCAGCTTTACCGTCTGGGGCTGGACCAATGCCATGGGCACCGGGATTACCGGTATGGCGGAACTAATTATTGTAACCCTTTTGGCCGGCGGCATGTTGGAAATGATTCGCTACAACGGGGGGTTGGCGTTTATTATTAAACGGTTGACGGCCCATATTACGACCCGGCGCGGGGCGGAGCTAAGTATTGCGGGTATTGTCAGTTTTGCTAACCTCTGCACCGCCAATAACACCATCGCCCTTATTATGGCCGGGCCGATTGCCAAAGAAATTGCCCAAAAATTTAAGATCGCCCCCAACCGCGCGGCCAGCTTATTGGATATTTTCTCATGCGTTGTGCAAGGGGTGATTCCCTACGGGGCCCAGCTGTTAATGGCGGCCAATTTGGCGGGTGTTTCCCCGGTAGGGATTATGAAATATCTCTATTACCCGTATTTACTGGGGGTGGGAGCCCTACTGGCCATTTTGTTTAGATACCCCAAAAAGCACACCCAAGCGTATATGCAAAATGCGGCGTAAGCCGGCAAATTTTGCTAAAATAGGAGTACCGTTTTACGCGCCCGTAGTTCAATGGATAGAG
>JAZLAA010000073.1:0-2020 GCA_045612945.1 Elusimicrobiaceae bacterium | reverse complement strand
GAACCCGTTATTCATATTACCATTGTAACCCCCGTTGAATTTATGGACGGCGTGATGACGTTACTCAAAGAAAAACGCGGTACGTTTATGAATATGGACCACCTGTCCAACCAGCGCGTGATTATTAAGTACGAAATGCCCATGGGCGAAATGGTGATTGATTTTTACAATAAACTAAAATCTGTTTCCAAAGGTTACGCTTCGTTTGATTATGAAGTGGCCGGTTTTCGCAGTTCAGACGTGGTGCTTATGGAAATTTTGCTACATGGCACGCCGGTGGATGCACTTTCTACCGTGGTGCATAAAGACAAAGCCCAAACTATCGGCCGCGCTTTATGCGCCAAGTTAAAAGAGCTCATCGGCCGTCAGCAGTTTGAGGTGGCTGTACAGGCGGCAATTAACGGCAAAATCATTGCGCGCGAAACGATTCCCGCCTACCGCAAAGACGTCATTGCCAAGTGTTACGGGGGCGATATTACCCGCAAACGTAAACTGTTAGAAAAACAAAAAGAAGGCAAAAAACGCATGAAATCCATTGGCAGTTTAAATATCCCGCAAGAAGCGTTTGTAGCCATGCTGAAGATTGATGAAGAATAGCAAATCCCCCGCGTATGCGGGGGATTTTAGTGGGTGTTAGTCAAAAATTTGACCATATTTGGCACAATCTGAACCTGTATAATGTTGGCTACTATTATCTAAAGAAAGAGCCATATCCGCATTGTTCATAAAGACCAATTTTGTCTCCGGGTTGATAGCAGAGCCCTTTACTGTATAATAACAATTTAGCCCTTGCTACCAACCGGGCATGAAATGAGGCAGGATTCCATTGACCAGCCCTCACAAGGCAAATCCACATCTAACATCTTTTGGTTAACAATGGTTACATCTCCTGGTGCATCCGGGTCATATTCTCCCTGTAAGATTTTTACTTGAGCTGCTTTACGCAGTACCGCTAATCCAAAATTTGGCTTGAAAACGACAGCCAACTTGCTATAGTAGTTACGTGACGCCTATTTTAACCGCCTTTTGTTTAAGTTTTGTAGCCGGGGCCGCCAGTGCAGTGGGGGGATTGTTGTCCTTTTTTATAAAAAAAGAAAATCTTTCCGCTTTGGCAGTGGGGCTTGGTTTTTCAGCCGGGGTCATGTTGTATGTATCGTTTATGGAAATTTTGCCCCATGCAAACACTGCGCTTAGCCAGTTATATGGCCCTACGGCTGGGCAAAGTTTGGCAGTGGGGTTGTTTTTTGCCGGGGCGATATTAGCGTGGGGGGTGGACCAATGTTTGCCTGCGCTACACGTGCAACCTAAAACACTTCAAAAGTCAGCCAAATTAAAACATACTGGGCTGTTTGCGGCGGTGGCACTTACGTTGCATAATTTCCCGGAAGGGTTAGCTACCTTTTTTTCAGCGCTAGACAGCGTAACCCTGGGCATTTCTGTGGCGTTAGCGGTAGCCATTCATAATATCCCCGAAGGGATGGCCGTGGCCTTGCCGGTCTATCACTCTACAGACAGCCGCACAAAAGCGTTTTGGGCCAGTGCCGCTTCGGGCATGGCCGAGCCGGTGGGGGCTGTGTTGGGATACTTTATGTTGGATTATTTGTTACACGAAGCGGTACTGGGTGTTTTGTTTGCCGGAGTAGCCGGGATTATGGTCTATTTAGCGTTAGATGAATTGTTGCCTACCGCACATGATTATGGTCATAGCCACCAAGTAATTAGTGGGGTATTTAGTGGTATGGCACTCATGGCGGTAGTGTTGTTGGTGTTTTAATGGTTTATGGAAGGTCCCATTCTGTTTTTAGGTCTAAGGATTCTTGTTGAAAATCTTTAAAAACAATATAGTAAGATATGCGCGTATTTAGTTTGTTTTTTACGTTATGTCTACTAGTAACGGATGCTCCTATTCTTTGGGGGCAAAAATTGTCTGTGGCCGCACTGGAGCGGGCATTACATCGCCAAAGCACCGCAGTAGCGGCACGTTCGGCCCAAACTAACGCAGCAGCTATAGCTCGGTTAC
>JAZLAA010000072.1:0-12533 GCA_045612945.1 Elusimicrobiaceae bacterium | reverse complement strand
AGTAATAGTTTCTCCGCTGGGCAACACAGCAGGCAACAAACGACCCAACTCACTAAGTTTATGTTTGTTTTCTGTGGCAATAAGCAGGCGCATACTACCGTGCCGCCGGATGTAAGTGCATAGATGTAGTCTCGGATATGGCATTTTCCGCCGGGATTAAAAGCATTTCATCAATTATATTCAAGGCTACCCAGTAAGATTTAAACATATCTTCTTCGCTTAGCCATTCGGTAAAGTTGTGTGGGTTATTTTGCCCAGTAAAGATGGTGTAGGCACCGCGGCCCAGTTTAAGCATAAGCATAGAGGCAGTGGTTCCGGCACGTTCTTCCTGAAAATGCGGAACTACCCCGGCTTTTGCAAAGGCCCTTTCTACTATAGAGCGAGCTTGAGGGTGTATTTTTTCCGCCACATTTTGATATTGTTTAACTACTTCGCGCTCAATTTTCACGCCATAACGGGCAGAAATACTGTCTGCTTTGTGCTGGGCATAATCTTTCCAGGCGTCAATGTCGGCTTGTTTAAAAGAGCGAAGCCGAAAGTCCAACTCGGCCTGGCTCATTTGGCCGTTTACCATATTCATATGGTGCAGCTCTACGTAGCCTTGGGTGCCGTCGCTATGGTTAGGCAACCATTCTTCTTTAGCACATGCTGCGCCCAATTCGCAAGCAGGCTTCCATGCGTTTTTATAGCCGTTGTGCGCCGCGTGGGACTGGTGCCCGTTCGTGCCGCTTACGCGGTAAATTACTTTTTCTGCGTTAAAATTACCTATTACTACTTCTCCATTTACTTTACCGTCAAAATCAAAGGCAATATCGGGGCGGTAGGGAGTTTCTTCAATATAATCTGCACTGCGGCCGACGTCTTCATTTGGGGTAATAACCAGCTGGATTTTGCCGTGCTTTTTTTCCGGGTGTTCGGCCAAGGTTTGCAGCAGGGTAATCATTACAGACACACCGGCCTTATCATCTGCGGAAAGCATGGTAGTCCCGTCGGAAGTAACTATGGTTTTACCCACCAGGTTGCGTAGGTAAGGGTCTGAATTAAAATCAATTATATGATTGTTTTTAAGCACAATAGGGTTACCGTCATAATGTTTAATTACATTTGCGTGAATGTTTTTGCCGGCAATATCGGGGGTAGTATCGTAATGGCAACTAAACCCTAATGTGGCAGTTTGCGGCCCGTTGGAAGGAATTTCCACATAAATATAATGATGTTCACTTAACGTAGTGGGAAAGCCAAATTCCTTAATTTCTTCATACAGTTTTTGGGCGGTAGCTATTTGCTCGGGAGTGATGTCTTGGTCGTTATCACTTTGGCTATCGTAGGTAGTATAGGTTAAAAAACGGGATAACAATACCGGTCGATACGTAGCGGCTAAGGCGGTGTTATTTGGTGTGCCCGGGGATGCAAACAGACTTAATCCGGTACATAAAGTAATTATAAAGGCAAGTAATTTTTTCATAGGCAAGCTCCTTACTATATACGGGTATTGTAATAACATTTCAAAACGCACGCAAGTGAATTTAGGCCCAACTTGGTGCTAGGCCCACCCGTTTTTACCTGAACTTTCGTCAACAATGAAGTTGAAATTTATGAGCGAGGTGTTATTTATGTCCAAGGCCACGGGTTGTGTAACCTAACTTGCATACATACAACCGCCCCGGGGTTACCGGGGCGGTGTGTGCTTCTCAAACAGCTTAAAACTACCAGTTATTTCCCTTGCAAGCCCCACAAACTAACCAGCCGCAAGGCCGTGCGCAAGCTGGCTTCCATCACATCCACATCCGCGTATTCCAATTCGCTGTGGATATTAAATTGGCCGGCAAACAAGTCGGGTGTGGGCAAGCCCATAAAACTAAGCGTACTACCGTCCGTACCTCCGCGCGCAGCGGTGCGTACGGGAGAAATATCTTCTTGTTGCATAGCTTTTTGAGCTAGAGTCACCATTTGCGGAGGGATCTTTTCGGCAAAATTACGGTACTGATCGGTTATTTCCAACGTGGCTTTGCCTTTGTAATGCATGGCCCGCACGGTGCGCAACGCTTGGTTTAATTGTGCGATCAGCTGGTTCATTTCCTCATCGGTAAACGCACGGATAATGCCGGAAACGGTGGTTGTATCGTCTTGCGTTTCAAATGTGTCTAAAAAGATAAATCCGCGCCGGCCGGAGGTAGTTTCCGGGCGGCTTTGGCGCGGTAAGAGGGTGTGAAAGTCAGATGCCATTAAAATGTTATCTGCAAATGGGGAATTCATGGCATGTCCCGGGTGTACCGCACGGTTGCCGGTAAACACGGCCTTGAATGCTTTAGCCGTAAACGTTTCAGTTGTTAGTTCGCCTAGGTTTCCACCGTCTAGTGTGTAGGCGTAATCGGCCCCGAAGTTTTTCACGTTAAAGTGTTTTATACCCGTGCCAATTTCTTCATCCGGCGTAAACGCCACCTTCACGGGGCCGTGGGCAAAATCCGGGTGGTCGTACAAATACTGTACCAAGGTCATAATAATCGCCACGCCGGTTTTGTCGTCCGCGCCTAAAAGTGTGCCGCCCGAAGCCGTAATAATATCGTGTCCGGCAGCTTGTGCCAACTGGGGCGAGTTCTGCGGGTTGATAACTAGCTTTTTTTCGGCGTTTACCACCAGGTCACCGCCCGCGTAATTTTTATGTACTTGCGGGCGCACATTATGGCCGGAAACTTCTTCGGCCGTATCCAAATGTGCGATAAATGCCACCGTAGCGGCGGGCTTGTCAGAAGTAGCTGGAATTTGTGCCGTTACGAAGCCGTTTTTATCTAGCGTAATTTGTTGCGCGCCATACTTTTTAAGCTCTTTGGCTAATGCCTTGGCAAATGCAAGTTGCCCGGATGTGCTAGGTGTTTTACCCGTGCGGCTATTGGACTGCGTGTCAAACGTTACATAGTGAGTAAAGCGTTTAATAAGCTGTTCTTTGGCGGTGGACTTTTGGTAATGGGTGGTGGTTTTCCAATCCGTTACTTGTGCGTTGACACTCAAGGTGAGCGCGCCTAATAGCGCGCCCACTAACCATTTCTTCATGCGTTCAAATCCTCCAGCGAGGCCGCTGCTTGGGCTGCTGCTAATTGTGCGGCTGCCAGCTCGGCCTTGGTTTTATCAATCTGTGCCTGTGGAGCATGTTTTAAAAAGTTTTCTTGCGCCAAACGCGCCAAGCGCGAAGCAATATTGGCCTTAGCCACGGCCAGGTCCTTTTCCAGACGTTTTTGCTCTTTGGACAGGTCAATCAATCCGGTCAGCGGCACGTAAATGGTCAAATTTTCAAACGTAGCCGTAGCAGTTTGCGTGGGTTTTTTAGCGTTTACCTCTAAAACTAAGTTTTCCACCTTGGCCATCAATTTAATGTAGCTTTCATACGTGCGGGCAGTTTGTAAGTCTTCCTGCGTTTTGGCCGAAAGTATAGCCGTAATCTTTAACGCAGGGGGCACATTAAACTGGCTGCGTATTGTGCGAATTTCCTTGGTAATGCCTTGCACTACCTGCATGGTGCGCTGGGCCTGCGGGTTTGTCCACGCTTCGTTTACTAGGGGGTAAGTATCGTTTAGCAAGAATTCTTGCGTAGCCCCTACATATTGGCGTAGCGAAGCGGCAATTTCTTCGGTCACAAACGGGATAAACGGATGCAATGCCTTTAAAGTGTTATACAGGATATGCACACACAAGGCCATTACTTTTCCTTTTTCAGCGGTTTGGAAACGTTGTTTAGCCAACTCAATATACCAATCGCAAAAGTCATCCCACAGGAAGTGATATAGCGTATTGGCCGAAAGTGCCAAATTGTAGTTTTCAATACCTTCTCGCGCGGTTTTTATGGCGGCGGTAAAGCGGTCTAAAATCCACACGTCGGCCAGCTCGGTTACTTGTTGGGGCATGTCAAGCGGGCCGGAAATCCCTTCCATATTCATTAAAATAAAGCGCGAGGCATTATAAAGCTTGTTGCAGAAGTTACGCGCGCCGGTAATGCTATCTTCACTATACGGAATATCCTTGCTGGGCACGGCCTGCATCAAAAGCGAAAACCGCACCGCATCCGTACCGTATTTAGCAGTCATATCCAAGGGATCAATCACGTTGCCCTTGGATTTACTCATTTTCTGGCCCGATTTATCGCGGATGATACCATTTAAATACACATCTTTAAAGGGCAGTTTGCCGGTAAAGTTTAGTCCGGTCATTACCATACGTGCCACCCACAGGTACAAAATTTCATACCCGGTTACCATCACAGAGGTGGGGTAGAAATGCGCCATATCTTGGGTTTGTTCCGGCCAGCCAAATACGGAAATCGGCCACAGCGCGGAAGAAAACCATGTATCCAACACGTCGGGGTCTTGCACCAGGTCGTGCCCGTGGCAGTGAGGGCAGTCGTGTGGTTTGTCAAAAGAAACAATAGGCTGTGCTCCGTCCTCAAACGACACTTTGGTTAGTTGTTCATGGCCTTGCAAATCGGTGGCAAACGTAAGGCCTTTCCCGCTACACGCACGGCAATACCACACGGGGATGCGATGGCCCCACCAAATCTGGCGCGAGATACACCAATCTTGAATATTTTTAAGCCAATTTAAAAACGGGTTTTTCCAGTTGGCCGGGTGGAATTGCAATTCGCCGGTTTCAGCCGCTTGAATGGCAGGGGCCGCAATTTCATCCATTTTTACAAACCACTGTTCGCTCATAAAAGGCTCAATGGCACTACCGCAACGGTAACATTTAGAAACGGCGTGATTGTACTTTTCTTCTTTGACCAGTAGTCCCGCTTCGTCCAAATCTTTAACAGTTTGTTTGCGGCAAGCATCACGGTCCATGCCCAGGTATTTGGCGGGGCAATTGACCATTTTCCCTTTGTCATTGATAACCGTCATTACAGGCAAGTTATGGCGTTTGCCTACTTCATAGTCGGTGGCATCATGTGCGGGGGTGATTTTAAGGGCCCCGGTTCCAAATTCCATTTCTACGGCTTCGTCTGCAATAATGGGGATAGCGCGGTTAGCCAAGGGAATGATAACTTTTTTGCCCACCATAGCCGTAAAGCGCGGATCTTTAGGGTTAACCGCAATAGCGGCGTCTGCGTATATGGTTTCCGGGCGGGTGGTGGCAATCACTATACCGTCAGAGCCGTCTTCTCCTTTATAACGCAAATGCCACAGGTGGCCGCTTTCGGGCAGGTGTTCTACTTCAATGTCCGAGAGCGCGGTAGAACAGCGTACGCACCAGTTGATGAGGCGTTTGCCGCGGTAAATATATTTTTTGTCCCACCATTGTTTGAAACATTCATAAACGGCGCGGGCCCGTTTATCATCCATAGTGAAGCGGATGTCGGATAAATCCAACGCCCAGCCCATTTTGCGAAACTGGGTGTAAATAGCGTTGCCGCATTCGTGGTACCAATCCCACACCACTTTTACAAATTCTTCGCGGCCCAGGTCGTGGCGGGACTTATGTTGTTCTTTAGAAAGTTTTTTCTCAATCACATTTTGTGTGGCAATACCGCCATGGTCGGTTCCCGGCACCCAGTAGGCATCTTCACCAAACATGCGGTGTGCACGGATGAGCACGTCTTGTAGCGTGTTTGTGCTGGCATGTCCCATATGTAGCGCCCCTGTAATGTTGGGAGGGGGGATAACAATAACAAAAGGTTTTTTAGAGGGGTCTTTTTGGGCGGCAAACAAACGGGCATTTTGCCATTTGTCCGCGAGTTTTTTTTCTACTTCTTGCGGTTCGTATGCTTTAGGCAACATAATTTTTCCTTCGGTTTTTTAAATTGCGTGATGTGACTTCACGCGTAACCTATTTATATTTTACTATTTTTTGGGAAACAACATGCCCCGGGTTTGAACCCGGAGCATGGTAGCAGTAAACCAAATATTTACTTTTGCTTTAATTTGGCTTGAATGGCTTTCTCTTTTTCTTTTAATCGTTTGATATTGTTTTCCAAAAGGGCCACCTCTCTTTCCGCGTTGGAAATCTTTTGCTGAATTTGTTGGCGCTTTGCATAATCTTTGGTCATCTGCAATTCAAGTTTAAGATTTGAAATGGGCCGGCGCTTTTGGTTGGATTGTGCGCTTTTCTCCTGTATTTCTTTCTGCACAGTTTGTAACTGCGTTTCTAACTGTGCGCGGTCATAGTTGTCCAGTAGTGTGTCTAATACTTGCGCCTGAGTTATTGGTTGACTGGGAACAGAAACCGCTACAGGTTGGGAAACGGGAGGCGCTGCCTGGGTTGAGGCGGACTGTTGCGGAACCACCACTACAACAGGTTGGACATTTTGTACCGGTGGTGGTACTATAACGGGTTCCGGTTCCTCAATACGTGGAGAGGGACAAAAATGTGTTTGGGAAACACTTTCAATCACATTGTCTGTATTTACTACTACGATTGTTTCTTTTTGTTCCGTGGAGTCTGCACAATTATGTTTAAATGAATAAACCGTTTTGCTGTCTTGGCGCTTGTATTGCGAGGTAGGGACTCCTTTTTCTAACACGTAATCGTCAAAATTGTGACCGGTCCAATCAAGCGTTACACAACCAGAAAGTAATAAAAAAACGGGTAATAAAAATGTAGGTTGCTTCATATAGATACCCTCCACTTATTATAACCCGCAACACTCATAAATTATTGCAAATTATTTGGCGGCTTGCGGCGCGGCTTTCATATCAATTAAAACGACTACGGTGTCTTTAAGTAATTTAACAGCCCATTTAACAATAAGAACCCCACCTAAAATACCAATCAGCGCGTCTAAGCACATCCAACCCAGGTATTTGCCAATGATAAGGGCTACCAACGCCAATACGGAAGTTAATAAGTCCGCTAAAATGTGGTAATAAGCAGCTTTAAAATTATAATCGATATGTTTAGCGGACGGATGTGCGTGGCCCGTTTCCATTACCACAATACATGCTAGGTTCACGGTTAAGCCGATAAATGCCACCAAAATGGCTTCGTTAAAAATAATATGCACCGGGTGCAACAGGCGTTGGACGGCTTCCCACATAATCCACAACCCGGTAAACCCTAAAAAAAGGGAGCTGGTGTACGCTGTAAGCGTGCCGATTTTGTCTGTGCCATGCGGAAAGTTCGCCGAGCCGGAAAATTTACGAATAAAAATGTAAGCCAAGAGGGTCAATCCCAAAGCCAGCGCGTGCGTACCCATGTGGAATCCGTCGGCCAGTAAAGCCATAGAGTGTGATAAACACCCAAACACAACCTCTGCTGCCATAGTAAGCAGGGTTAAAATGATAACAACGAGTGTTTTTCGCTCATGCGCGCGAGAGTGGTTGGACATACAGACATTTTACTAAATAAAAAACACCCTTACGGGTGCTTTTTAAATTCATACGGAGAGGGAGAGATTCGAACTCTCGATACGGTTTCCCGTATGCAGTCTTTCCAGGACTGTGCCTTAAACCACTCGGCCACCTCTCCAAAACGAAGCTCTAGGCTCAACGAGCTCAAACTATTATAGCAAATTTAAGGCCGTTTGTGCGCACCCAATATGCGCCGTAAAAGTGTAAACGGGATTAAAATACACACAGATACCAAAAATATAAATAAAGTAACCAAAAACCCCAATGCCAGCACCACAAATCCACCCAGCAAGCCGCCATGGTCACCTTGGGGGCGTGCGTGGTCGTTTGGAGTGTGCCATTTAGGGGGTTCGTTTGCGCGCAAGTGTACAGGGCGCAAGGGTTCCCCATTTGGCGGGTTCTCGTGCGGTACATTTTCCACAATTTCAGCTTCAATAATTTCCGGTTCCGGCATACACTTGGGTCGCTGGTTCTCTTTTTATAGTCCGTTTAACCATGTAATTACTTTATTACGTACGGCTTGGTCATATTCACTACTTACATTATTAAAACCGGCGTAAGTACCTACCTGGGCATTTTTGGCGTGAGCTTTAAAATCTGCCAAAAACATGCCGGCATCACTGCCTTGGGTGGAAAACGGGATCACCCGTTTGCCTTGAAAATCCATTTCTCCCAAAAAGGTATATAAGGGGGTGGCTAAGGTGTACCACCATACCGGGGCCCCTACAAAAATAACATCATAGCGGCTGGCATCAGGTAGTTGGCCGGTAAGGGCAGGATAGTTTTTATCTTCCAATTGTTTTTTAATTTTGGCGTAAAATGCCGGGGAGGATTTAAATTCTTCTTGCGTTTGGATGCGGTATACATCCGCGTGAGTAAGGGCGGCAATTTGTTCGGCAATTTCTCGGGTATGGTTCGTCCAAGAATAGTACACTACCAGCACGTTTCCCAATTGGTTTGTGTAGGTGGTTTCTTGGGTAAAAGCGGCTAGTTTATTTTGATTGTATTGGGCGGTTTTCCGCGTGCACCACAAAACCGCGCCTGTGCCCAACACGGCTACTACTAGGATGATAAGTATGAATTTTTTAAACATAAGTTCCTCTTATTAAAAGGGCCCTCTTATATTATACTTTTTTGTCTGGCAAGTAAAGGGGGCCGCGCAATCCGTAGCGGAAACACAAGGCCTAGGAGGGGATAGGCCTTTTGACCGTTGGTAAAGAGCGGGTTTTTTTGGTAAAATACCCTTATGCGTGTTTGTAAGTGGATTATATTGTTGGTAGGGTTATCGGTAAGCGGGCAGGCCCAGCCGCTTCGCGTATTTCACCCGGTAAAATCGGTAACGCCAAAAAGAGTACAACGCTTGCCGGCCCGGCCGTATTATAAAGAAACTGCCGCTTTACATAAACCGGCCTATCCGGCCTGGATAAGGGTTGCCTTGCCGGGAGGGCCAGGGACCTCGCAACCCTCCCGTTTTGCACCTGCTAATGCCGCTACGTTAGGGTTGTGGCAAAAACGGTTACCACTACGGCTCTTGCCACAGAGGGGGGCACATCCCGCAAATCCGTTTATTTTCCCAGGAAAAGAAACCATAGACGGTGTGATTTTTGATTTAGACGGTACGCTGCTTAATTCGCTGAGTGCATGGGAACATTCCGGTAGCAATTTTTTACGCACACAAGGTATAGAGCCGCCCCCACAGCTAGACGAAGAATTGAAAAAACTTTCTTTAATGGACGGGGCGCGCTTATTAAAACAGCGTTATCAACTGCCTTATACGGAAGCAGAAATTTTAGAGCGTACCTTACGCCCTATCCGTGAGCATTACTACCACGATATTAAACCCATGCCCGGGATACCAGAGTTGCTAGCCAACCTGCATGCCCAAGGAATTAAAATGGCGGTGGCTACCGCATCTGACCGGGAGTTAGCTTTAGTGTCTTTGTACCGGTTAGGGTTGTTGTCTTATTTTGAGTTTGTTATCACATGTGATGAAGTGCAGGTAGGCAAAGGCAGTCCGTTAATATATGAAGAAGCGTTGGCCCGCTTGGGAACGACCAAAGCCCGCACATTGGTGGTGGAAGATGCGTTGCACGCGTTGCAAACCGCGCACCTGGCCGGGTTTCCCACCGCAGCCATGGAGGAGTCACACTCCGCCGCCCAGCGTGCCCAAAAGGTACAAGTGGCCGATTATTACATTTGGACCCGCCCCCTTGATGTGTTGCCGTAAGGCAGATAATTGTTTGGAATATCCGTTAGTTTTTATAACCGCTGCTTACCATGGTTCCCCGGGCGTAAACCCGGGAATTTTTATAAGGGCTAGCTTAAATCAATGAGGTGCCAGTTTTGCTGGTAAAGTTCTTGCAGTTTTCGTCTAAAAAGGCGGTGCTCCGGTTTTATGAGGCCGGGGTCCTGGCTTAACAATTCATCGCGGTCCTCTATAGCCCAGTACAAAATATCTCGGTCTTTAAAAATATCGCCGGCTTTAAATTCTAACTCACCGCTTTGGCGTGTACCCAAGATTTCACCCGGGCCGCGCAGTTGCATATCGCGTTCGCCGATTTTAAAGCCATCGCGCGTGGCGCAAATAATGTCCACCCGTTCGCGCGCCACACTGCCGGCTTGCTGGGGGACCAGGATACAGTAGCTTTCGTGCTCGCCGCGGCCCACGCGTCCGCGTAGCTGGTGCAAACTGGCTAGGCCAAAACGCTCGGCATTTTCAATGACCATGACCGTGGCATTTTTAACATCAATACCTACTTCTATTACGGGCGTGGCTACTAAGATATCAGTTTTGTGGGTAGCAAAATCGGCCATCACGGCTTCTTTTTGTGTCTGGCTCATTTGTCCGTGCAACACAGCTAGTTTAAACTGTGGGAAAACTTTTTTTAGTTTCTCAAATTCTTCAGTTACGGCCTTGGCAGAAATTTTTTCGCTTTGTTCAATAAGCGGAAATACAATGTAGGCCTGACGGCCTTTTTGCACTTCTTGGCGCACGCGTTCGTAAGCCAAGGTAGAGGTGGCACACTCGGTTACAATGGGCTGGCGGCCGGGGGGAAGTTCGCTTAGGGTAGAAACATCCAAATCCCCGTAAAACGCTAAGGCCAGTGTGCGCGGAATAGGGGTAGCGGTCATAGTCAGCAAATCCAACTGGGCTGTTTTTTCTTTGAGCTTACTTCGTTGTTTAACGCCAAATCGGTGTTGTTCGTCAATGACGGCCAAGCGCAACTTATGAAATTGCACCGCTTCTTGAATAACCGCGTGTGTACCTACTAAAATGTTTACCGTACCGTCTGCCAATCCCTGTAAAATTTTCTTTTTGGCGGCCGCCTTAGTATTAGATGTCAGCACGGCTACGTTCACGTCAAGCCCTTCCAGTAAACGTTTAAAGGTTAAAAAGTGCTGTTCGGCCAAAATTTCTGTTGGGGCCATTAAAGCGGCCTGGTAGCCGTTTTCTACGGCCAGTAGCATGGCGCACAACGCTACTACCGTCTTACCTGAGCCAACGTCCCCTTGCAACAGGCGATTCATGGGGCGGAGGGACAGCAAGTCGTTAAAAATTTCGTTAATTACTTTTTTTTGGCTGTTTGTAAACGTAAACCCCAAGTGCTCCCGAAATGGGGTCAGCAAGTTTTTGCGAATTTGGTAGGAGTAATTTTTGGCCAGCAATTTCGTTTGTGTGCGCTTAATGCCCCATGCCGTGGCCAAAAGCAAAAACTCCTCATACGCCAGGCGCGTGCGCGCGGCAGAAAGTTCCGCTTGCGAATTTGGAAAGTGAATCCCCCGCAGGGCTTGCGGCGCACTTAGTAAGCGCCGTTTGGTTAATAAAGCGGGGGGTAAAATTTCAGGCGTTTGGGTAAGGGTATCCGTGTGTAACGCCTCGTGCATAAATTGCCGAAACTGCTTGTTGGTCAGCCCTTCGGTAAGTGCGTAGATGGGGGTTAAACGCCCGGTGTGTAGGGTGCTTAACGTGTCGGCGGCTACATAGTATTCTTCTACAGTAATTTGATTGGTAAACATGGCCCCGCGCTCACTACTGCGGCCAATCACCCACACTTCACTACCCACGTGGAAATCTTTTTTAAGTTGGCCAAACGGGTCAAACCGAAAAGCACGGTACGGGCGTTTTTTAAACCAGGTGCACGTAAGCTGGGTGCCTTTTTCATCTTCTAATAACGCTTTAAAAATTAACACACTTCTAGCCGGCACTTGCTGGGTGTTTAGTACGCGGCCTTTAAACACGGTAAGGGTATTAAATTCACCGGGTGGGGCACTTAGGCGTCGGTCTTGATAAGTGCGCGGGTAATAGTGCAACAGATCTTGCACGGTGTGCACGTCTAGACGTTCAAACAGTTTGGCTTTTGCGGGGCCGATGCCTTTTAGGTATTGTATTTGCAACGGTACGGGCATATTTAAATTGTAGCAATTTATCTACCCCACAAGTAGGCCCTCCGGCCAAAAAAGCCGGAAGGCCTATTCGAATTGGGTTTACTTTTTAAGCTGTTCTAAGGCCTTAGCAAGCACTTGTTTAGCATCCCCTACCAAGCCGTATTTGCATACGTTAAAAATAGGGGCATTGGCATCTTTGTTAATGCCAATAATCACGTCACTATGTTCCATGCCCACTATGTGCTGTACCGCGCCGGAAATCCCGCACGCTACATAGAGCTTGCTGGCTACCGTCACGCCGGATTGGCCCACCTGCTTTTCTTTGGGCACAAAACCCATATCCACGGCCGCGCGCGACGCGCCTACTGCCCCACCCAAGGTTTGTGCCAGGGTTTCTAAGAGGGCAAATCCTTCTTTATCTTTCATGCCGCGCCCGCCGGAAACAACCACCGGGGCTTCATCTAATTTTTGGGTAGTGGAAACCGGGTCTAACTGCGTCTCAATGATACGCACCTTGGCGGCCTGTAGCGGGATGGCAATCGCCTCATTTACTACTACAGCCATGCGGCTGTTTTGAACAGGCACTTTTTTAAACACGTTGGGGCGCACGGTGGCCATTTGGGGGCGGTAATCCGGGCATTTAATGTCGGCCATAATGTTACCACCGAAAGCCGGGCGGGTTTGGATTAAATTTCCTTCCTTAATAGATAAGCCCGTACAATCGGCCGTTAAGCCCACAAAAAGCTCGGACGAAATACGCGGGGACAAATCGCGCCCAATATACGTGGACGGAAACAACACCACGCTGGAGTTATA
>JAZLAA010000071.1:0-2869 GCA_045612945.1 Elusimicrobiaceae bacterium | reverse complement strand
TCCCGTCTGTATCTATTACGCAACGGAAAAATTATCCAAATTACTACGGGTCACTCTTTGGCCATGGAACATATCCGCCGAGGGCTTTTAACCAAGGCAGAGGCAGACCACTCCAAAATCCAAAACATCCTTACCCGTGCCATGGGGATTAAGAAAAATATTGAGTTTGACCTCTTAAAATTTCCGTTGCACGAAGGCGATATTTTGCTGTTATGTTCTGACGGGCTCTACAAAGGGCTTAACGAAGAACAAATTGGTATGCTGTTGCGTAACGGACAGCACACCCCGCTGGTAAAATTATGCAAACAGCTCGTGCACGAATCTAACGATAAAGATGGGCAGGATAATATTTCGTGTGTGCTGATGAAAATTTTGCCGCCGCAAAAGATTTCATTCTGGCAAAAGTGTAAACAAACGTTTAAACGCTCTTAATAAGGGAAATACCTTTGCAAAATCCCCCGGTTCAAAAACCGGTAGATTTTAGTCTTTTTACAACAAAATACTAGTCTGCCACGCAGGTGTAACCTTTTACTTTCTTATATTTGGGAACAAAGAACAAAGTAGCTAAATGATCCCCTGCCCAATTGGAATTTGGATAATAGCGGTATGCATCCCCCGACATCTCATACTTAGAGGGATGTTTAGTACAGAAACCAACACTGCCGCCTGCTTGAGAGCGTAACCAATCAGCCCCGGATGAAAAACAGTTTATATCCCCTCCTGTATTATCACTTGTGTGATGTTGTGAAAAAGCCGCCAGTTCATACCCGCGTGGTCTTGTATAGCGAACCCCGCACCCAGGGCCCATATCGCCACTATCTACCAGCTCTCCTTCATCATACGCACACAGAGCGATATGCGCTTGATAGGCCTCATAACCATAACCGACTTCATCACAAGTTGCACTGTCTTTATCACAGGTGCTACACGGGTCTTTACTGTAAGGCACCGTATGTCCTTTGATAATAGCATGTTTAGCAACACTATTATCACCGTAAAACGACATACCGCTTTGGCAAGCTTCATCATAATCGGTTGTATAACCGGGAGCATAGATACCGTGATTACATACAGCCATAAAATCATTAGACCAGGCCGGCTTAAATTTGGGTACACAGGCACCGGGGCAAGCCCCACCGGCAGCTGAGTCCCAATAATAATTGGAGCCAAATTTTTCACACGGTTCGCAAGAAAAAGTCCAGTGGCCACTAGAGGTATCTTGGTAAGGGGAGGTACCTTCCGGGCAACAATCACAGCATGTATTTAACCATTCCGCCACAGATGCACCCTCTGCAAGGGGACGATTTTCCACCTCTGAGTTATTAAAATCAAATATACGCCCCGAGGACCAACAAGTATCAAATAAATCTTCCCCGGTTTCATCATAAATTCTGTCATACTCAGTAATACAGTTGGAAGGGTTGGGACAATCCGCAGTGGCCACACAAGAACTCCAAGAGGTGCTGTCTTTTAATTGCCACTTGTACCCAGTAGAAGCATCACATTCATAGGCTTTAGTTCTTTTTCCGCATTTTTCATCCGGATATGCCGCTGGGTAACAGGATTCTTCGGCCTTTTTACCGGCTAGCGGGTCATGCGGGTCACACCCCTGGCACTTGGAAGTTTTCATACATTCGCCATAAGAAGCATCCTCTTGCCAGGCATAGCCGGTGGCTTCACTACAATGCCACCCTTTGGTTTTCATACCGCAATTTTGCCCGGGGTAGTCACTTATGTCACATTTTTCTTCCAGGTCTTGCGGTTTGGCACCGTTATCACAGCTTTTAGGTTCCGGTTCTTCCCCAACTTCCGCTAAGCAGGCCGCCGGTACATTTACAAAATCGTCCGTATTTTCTTTTAAACTGCTACAAGAAGGATAATTTTTATTTAAACTACTGCACCCGTCCCCACTACAGCAAATACGCCCGTCCGCATACGAAGGAATTTCCAACGTATAGTTGCTTTTGCTGTTGGTGGCTGTTACACCCCCGTCATCCGTTAAGGCATAGGTAAAGTTTTTGGTGTTCGCGTTAGGTAACGATGTTAACTGGCCAATTTGATCTTTGCCAAAATACGGCTTATCCAATAAACAGCGCGCTTCCTGTTCACTGCGCACCGCGGCCATCATTTCTTCGGCCTCGGTTGTTTTGCGGGTTTCCAACATTTTGTTGAACTTAGGCAGTATTACCGCGGATAATACCCCGATAATGACCACTACTACCAACAGCTCGGTTAATGTAAATGCTTTTTTCTTCATATCATTCCTCATATGGATAAAATATCCTTTCTATTATACACATCTTATCAAAAATAAAAATTATCCGTCAAATAATGGGCATTTTACAACGCCAAAACCTTGAGTCAAGGTTGTACAAAACTAGCAATCTAAAAAAAAGATTGACAATTTTGCCCCAACTAGACTAGCATTAAGCCTAGGCGTAGTAGCTGATGGAATGGGGGGCACAGTGCTGGGGAAATTGCCAGCAATATAGCGGTATCTGTGCTGGCAGAAACCGTACGCAAAATTAACGCCGGAACGTTACAAATCCCAGATAACTTCTTGCCCAAACTTTCCCGCACAGAACGCAAAATTTTACTAGCCGCCAATTTGGCAAACGCGGCCATTTATTCTACTGCCCAATCGTCCGATACCTACCGCATGATGGGCACCACCCTTACGGGGCTTCTCTTAGAAAATAACTGTGCTACCGCCGTGCATGTGGGGGATTCCCGTCTGTATCTATTACGCAACGGAAAAATTATCCAAATTACTACGGGTCACTCTTTGGCCATGGAACATATCCGCCGAGGGCTTTTAACCAAGGCAGAGGCAGACCACTCCAAAATCCAAAACATCCTTACCCGTGCC
>JAZLAA010000070.1:0-11965 GCA_045612945.1 Elusimicrobiaceae bacterium | reverse complement strand
CGATAGCCATACGGATACCAATTTCGCGCGTGCGCTCGGTAACAGACACCAGCATAATGTTCATGACCCCAATGCCGCCTACTACTAAAGATACAATCCCCACAATGCCCAAAAACACGCTAATCATCGTGGCCAGACTTTTGGCTTGTTCCACCATAGAGGCCATGTCGTTTAGTTGGAAATCGTCCTTACCCAAGGGGTGGATGCGGTGCACGTTGCGCACGGCGTTGGAAATATCCACCTTGGTGTTTTCTATTTTGTTAAAGTCGGCTGCGCGGATGACCACCTGGTCCAGCGCGCGGCGATTGGTACTTTTCCAACCGGAATTTAGTTTAACCTTGCCCGTCGTATAAGGGATAAGCACCCCTTCGTCCATATTAAATCCCCAACCGCTGGAACCGGTCTTTTTCGTCACACCTACTACCGTAAAAGGGATGTTATCTAACACCACTATTTTACTTAGCGGGTCCACATCGCCAAAAATTGTTTGCGCAGCCGTTGCTCCTAGCACCATCACTTGCGCGTAATCAGAAACTTCTTTTTCACTAAACGACCGTCCTTTTTCCACGGTCCAATCATACACTTTAAAAATATCCGTATCGGTAGCCAACGCACTTAGGCCCACGCTGGTGTTTTTGTATTTGACGTCAAAGCTGGTTTGAATATACGGTGCCGCACCGGCCACGCCTTCCACTTCGCGCACGGCCAGTACGTCGTCCATGGTAACGTCTTTGGGGGAAGAAATAGACTCATCCAAATCCCACGGTTGGCGCAAGAAAACAATGTTAGTACCCATATTGGAAATACGGTCCAGCATACTTTTCTTAGTAGCCGCACCAACGGCCAACACCACAATCACGGCCGCTACGCCAATGATAATGCCCAAGCTTGTGAGCGCGGCACGCATTTTGCTGGCAAAAATGGATTTTAATGAAATTTTCAGTACCGATAAAAAAGCGTCAATCATGTTTTCCCTCCGACATGGACGCCGCCCCGCACGGGGTTTGTTTTTCGTCGCTTATTTTTTGGCCGTCTTTGAATTTAATAAGCCGCGTAGCGTATTGGGCGATGTCCGGCTCGTGCGTAATGAGGATAATGGTTTTGTGCATTTCTTTATTAAGCCGCGTAAATAAATCCATGACCTCAATACTCATTTTGGTGTCTAAGTTGCCGGTGGGCTCGTCGGCAAAGATAATCGGCGCGTCGCACACTAAACTGCGCGCAATAGCCACGCGCTGCTGCTGCCCGCCGGAAAGTTGGTTGGGTAAGTGTTCCGCCCGTTGCGCCAGACCGACGGCTTCCAACGCTTCCATGGCTTTTTTGCGGCGCTGGGCCGCCGGCGTGTAGTTGTAAATCATAGGCAGCTCCACATTTTCCAGCGCGGTGGTGCGTTTAATTAAATTGAATCCTTGAAACACAAACCCGATTTTACGGTTGCGCACGTGGGCCAGTTTAGACAAATTCGTGGCCGTCACGTCAATACCGTCTAAGATATAACTACCACTGGTCGGTTTATCCAAACACCCCAAAATGTTCATGAAGGTGGATTTTCCGGAGCCCGACGGCCCCATCACCGCCACAAACTCGCCCGGTTCAATCGCTACGCTTACACCGTTAAGGGCTTTTACTTCCACGTCGCCCACTTGGTAAATTTTGTACAAATCCCGCGTATCAATTAAAGGCATACTTTCTCCTCACGCGCTTACCGGCGCCGCATACCGCCCATGCGCGGCGGTGCCATGGTAGCCGCGGCTGAGGCCTTAAGGTTATTTTCACCCACAATAATTTTATCCCCTTCTTTCAAATCGCCGCCGGTAATTTCTGTATTTTTGGTAGCAATAATGCCAATAGTTACGTCCACCCGCACAGGCTCTTGGCCGGGTTGCAATTTCCACACGCCGGTGTGGTCATACGTACGCTTGTTGGAGGAGGGGGAAAAACGAAGCGCTTCATTCGGTACAACCAGTACCCCGTGTTTATCTTGTGTGTAAATAGTCATGGTGGCCGTCATCCCGGGTTTAAGACGCAGGTCTTGG
This sequence comes from Elusimicrobiaceae bacterium, assembly GCA_045612945.1. Classification (GTDB taxonomy): domain Bacteria; phylum Elusimicrobiota; class Elusimicrobia; order Elusimicrobiales; family Elusimicrobiaceae; genus Avelusimicrobium. The sequence continues at coordinate 9,929 of JAZLAA010000070.1, read as the reverse complement.
TTATCCACGTCAACAATTACCGTATAAGACGTGCTAGAATTAGAAGCCGCAGAAGACGTATCCACATAATTAGTTCGTACCTGGCGTACCGTGCCGTTAAACTTTTCACCCACATAGCCGTCCAGCGTAAACGTGGCTTTTTGCCCCGGGTGGATTTTAACGATGTCCGCTTCCGAGACTTTAGCCTCAATTTGCATTTTGGTTAAATCCTGCGCTACCACAAATAACTCCGGCGTAGAAAATCCGGCCGTAATGGTTTGCCCTTCGCTTACTTTACGCGTTAGCACCACCCCGTCAATGGGGGAAACAATTTTCGTATTGGAAAGGTTCTTCTCAGCCGTATCTACGCTGGATTGCGCGCGTACCACACTGGCACGGGCAGCATTTAAGGAACTTTTAGCATTTACATAGGAGAGTTCATAACTTTCCAAATCCACTTTAGAAACATAATTTTTTTGATACAACACTTTGTAACGATCGTAATTTCGTTTAGCCAGTTCATACGCTTTTTGCGCCGAGGAAAGACTCTCTTTGGCCGAAGACAAACTGGCCCGTGCTTCTTCCAAACTGGCCAAAATCTGTGTTTGGTCAATTACAGCCATTAAATCGCCTTTTTTAACTTCGCTGTTGTAATCCACATAGATTTTGAGAATCTCGCCGGATACTAGGGCCCCCACCTCGGTCGTGTTTACCGGGTTAATCGGGCCGGAGGCCTCCACCAAGTCAGCAATATCGCCTCGTTCCACTTTTGCAACACGGAAAGGCGGAAGGGGGGGCTTTGTAAAATACGTTTGTTTAACCCACCAGGCCCCGCCTCCAAGTAACACCAAGACCATAATTTTTAACCACCATGGCATATGCCAAATTTTACTCAACAAGTTTTTCATATATGCTCCTAATACGTTCCCATGGCTTGTTTCAAATCTGCCACGGCAGCCCCGTAATCATAACGGGCCGACAAAAGGCTAATTTCCGCATCTGTATAGGCGGCTTCGGCATCTTTGAGCGCAATAATATCCCCAATGCCTTCGTTGTAACGCCCACGGGCAAGCTCCATATTTTCACGGGCTTTTTCTACGTTTAACTCAGCCAATGGAATGCTCTCCGCAGATTCTTGCATTTGAATATATGCATTTTGCACTTCCAAGAAAACATTATTTAATAAACTGCGTGTACTATTGCGGGTATTTTCTAACGAAATTTTAGCTTGTTTCACACTGTTGTATGTTTTAAACGCATTAAAAAGCGGAATTTCTAAAGACACCCCCACCCGGGCGGCCTCGTTATCCAAGTATAAGCTGTCCCCGCTTTTAGTGTATCCGGCTACGAAAGAAACCGTCGGGAAATAACCCGCCTTGGCTTGGTTAAGTTTTAACTGCCCCAAACGCATGTCCAAATTACTTGAAGACACATCCGGCCGGTTTTCATACGCCGCTTTAACCGCCTCTTCAAAAGACAACCCCACCGGGTCAAATGAAACATCTTCTTCCACTTGCAAAATAGCTGCCGTCGTCACCCCTAGCGTATTGGCCAGCGCGGCGGAAGCCGTTTTAACCGCATTTTTAGCCCGGATTAAGCGTAAAGATTCATTATTTAAATTAACCTCCGCCGTAGTCACATCTACTTTCGGGCGCAGCCCCAAACGGTAGTATTCCGAAGTACGCTCATACTGATCTTGGTACACTTCGCGCGACTTTGTGCGTATATCCACCGTGCGCTGGGCTGCCAAAAGCACATAATACTTTTTGCGTACTTGGCGAATAATATCGTTTTTAACACTTTGCAAATTAAGTTGCGCCTGTTCTTCTTCCAGCTGGCGCATTTTTACCGTACGTGCCAAATCGGTCACGCCGCTCAAACTCAAATTAGCCGAAGCATACGTCGAGGAAGTACCATTGTCGTGCACGGGGGTCCCCATATTGTAAGTACTGTCTAACCCGGCCGAAGCGGTAGGCAAAAACTGGGCTTTGGCAAAATTAACATTCACGGCCGCATTTTGTACAGCCAATTGCGCGGCCACCATAGATGGGCTATTGGCCAAAGCCAGTTCAATGCAACGCTCCAGCGTCAGTTTCCCATAAATTTCTTCCAGCGGCTGGCCGTCGGCTCCCACCGGCACAGGCTCCTGCACTCGGGGTGCAACCGGGGAAACGGTTTCTGCCCAACCGGCCCATGAAATAAACCCTAGTAAAAAAAGTGTAAATTTTCTCATAAATATATTGTACCAATAAAATAGCTTATTGTATGTTAAACACCCCCGGCGTATTTTTTATTGCATACCTCTAAAATGCTACAATACCTATATATGTGGAAGCCTATTTTACTGTTATGTGCCTCTAACCTATTTATGACCGTCGCGTGGTATGGCCATTTAAAATTTAAATCCCGCGCGCTTTGGCTGGTTATTTTAGCCAGCTGGGGGATTGCGTTTTTTGAGTATTGCCTGCAAGTACCCGCCAACCGCCTGGGCAGTACCTATTTTAGTGTTACCCAGCTAAAAGTAATGCAAGAAGTCATTACCCTCCTGGTCTTTGTTGGTTTTTCCGCCTGGTATTTTAAAGAAAGTTTTAAATGGAATCACCTCGTTGGTTTTTTATGTTTGGTGGCCGCCGTATTTTTTGTATTTAAGAAATGGTAAGCCCCGCAGAAGCTCTCCTTTTTATGTATAATAAAGTATATGACTAGAAAACAAAACAAATCGGTTGAACCGCAACTTCAAGCGCAAGACCCTATTCTTTCTTTTTTATCTCACACTGTGCGCACGGTTAAAAAGCACCGCCGCGCTTTTGTAACTGCCGCCGCTATTTTGGTATTAGCGGGTTTGGTGGGTGGCTTATATACACGCCACATACACCAAGTATCAGAGCGTTCCTGGGCAGCTTATTACAATGCCCAAATGGCCGTAATTTCCAACCCAACCGACCCCGCCGTGCTCAGCCAGTTAGACGGGGTAGCGTTGCAATTTCCGCATACAACGGCCGCACAATATGCCCAGCTTTTTAAAGGCGACATTCTTTTTGAAACCGAACATTTTGCCCAAGCAGCCGAGGCCTATCAGCCGCTAGTCAATTCTCACAACGCTATGGTACGCACCGTGGCAGCACTCTCGTTAGGGGCGGCGCGCCAAGCCGCACAGGATTACGAGGGCTCCATTTCCGTATTAACGGATTTTATTAGCCGCAACTCCAAAAGTTTTGCCCTGCCACAGGCCTATTTTACCTTAGCCGGAAGCTATGAACTGGCCGGGCGCAAGCAAGAAGCCAAAGAAACATACCAGCAAATCTCGGCAGATTATGCCAACAACTATTTCGGTAAATCTGCCAAAAACAGACTAACTGTTTTAAATAAATAGCAGTAACACCCCGTGCGTGCTTTGTACAAACGAGGTATTTTGTGTTTATAGGGAGACTTATGAAAAAATTATTAACCGCCGCCATGCTATGCGGCTTGCTTACAAACCTTTCTTATGGGGCGGGGTTTGCGTTGTATGAGTTTAGTGGTCGTTCTACCGCTATGGGCGGGGCTGTTATGGCTAACACGGCCGAAGCCGCCAGTTTGGCCACCAACCCAGCCTTAATTACCGAACTGGAAGGAACCCAAATTCAGTTAGGTGGAACCGTGGTAACTGCACATGCAAAAACTACCGTATCCGGGGATTCACGCAGTTTACAACGCGACGTATGGTACCTGCCCAATTTTTATCTTACCCACAAATGGAGTGATGAAGTTAGCTTTGGCTTGGGCGGATTTAGCCGCTACGGTTTAGGTGGCACGTATAAAAATTGGCAAAACTGGACAGGCAGTTATTTAGCCTATAAAGTTAAGCTGGAAACGTTTTCGTTTACGCCAACCATTGCCATTAAAGCCAATGACCAACTCTCCATGGCCATGGGCCTAGAAGCCATGACTATTGATTTCACCCAAAACGCCCGCGGCCCCGTACCGGTAGGTAGCACGTATGAAATCCACGGAGACGGGGTTAGCTGGGGGGGAAACTTCTCGTTAATTTACCGCCCGGACTGGGCCGAAAAATGGTCCATTGGGGCTTTGTACCGCACTAAAGTAAAACAAAATTTAAACGGATACATTCACACTTCCACCGGGGGAGTTATTCAACGTCCTACAGGGGGAACGCCTCCTTTAGAAGAAGTAGTGCGTTACGGAGATGCCAAAGGTTCTATCACGCTGCCTGATAGTATTTCTACGGGTATCGCTTTCCGCCCGGACGAAAACTGGGTGTTTGAAGTCGGCGCGGTAGCTACCATGTGGAGCTCGTACGACCAAATTACCATTGAATATAAAGACCAGGAAAAAGCTCCCACCATTCATAATAAAAAAGAATATAAAGATACCATCCGTGCCAATTTTGGCATGGAATACCAATTCATCCCCAAATGGTTTGCGCGCGCCGGATATGTGTATGATAAATCCCCCATTAACGAACACGCCATGGATACCCTCGTCCCCGTGGACGACCGGCATATCGGCAGTGTTGGGCTGGGCTATAAAGGGGAAACCTGGAGTGCGGACTTTGCTTACGCACATCTGTTTGGCCGCCACCTAACCGGGGATTCCAATACCCAATCGGGCGATATGCCCATGCGCTACTCTAACGGCCGCAGCGATATGTTTGCGCTCACTGTAGGATATAAGTTTTAAATAACCCTAAACTAATGCAAAACCCCCGCTTGTCGGCGGGGGTTTTTGTTTATTACAATGTTAAAAAAGGGGAAAATATGTCTAATTCTTGTAAAATTAACGACCGTAAAGTAGCTATTATCGGGTGCGGGTTTGTAGGTTCGGCCAGTGCGTTTGCATTAATGCAAAACGGGTTGTTTAGTGAAATGGTGCTTATAGATGCCGACCCTAAAAAAGCCGAGGGCGAAGCTATGGACATTTCCCACGGCGAGGCCTATGCCCGCCCTATGAAAATTTATGCCGGAACGTATGATGATATTACGGATGCCGCCATTATCATTATCACGGCCGGGGCCAATCAGAAACCGGGGGAAACCCGCCTAGATTTAGTGCAAAAAAACGTAGGTATTTTTAAAACCATTATTCCCGAAATTGCCCGACGTAATTATAAAGGTATCTTGCTGGTAGTAGCCAACCCGGTGGATATTTTAACTTACGCGGCTCTTAAACTAAGCGGCCTGCCGGAAAACCGCGTTATCGGTTCCGGTACGGTACTGGATACGGCGCGGTTTCGCGAAATTTTGGGCAATCACTTACAAGTGGACAGCCGCAGTGTACACGCGTTTATCATTGGCGAACATGGCGACAGTGAAATTGCCGTTTGGAGCACCGCCAATGTGGCGGGTGTACCTATCCACAAATTTTGCGAATTGCGCGGTTACCACAACCACCAGCAAGCCATGAAGCAAATTGCCGACGACGTTAAAAATGCTGCTTATGAAATTATCGCACGTAAAAAAGCCACTTATTATGGAATTGCCATGGCTGTTAGACGCATCTGCGAGTGTATTGTGCGCGACGAGAAATCCGTCCTTCCCATTTCCAACCTCATGCACGGCGCATTTGGGATTGAGGGTATTACACTTAGTATGCCCGCCGTGGTGGGTAAAAATGGGGTAGAAGTGCAAATGCCCATTACGCTAAACGCACAAGAGGCAGAAGCACTCCAAAAATCCGCGGAAATTTTAAAAGAAACCGCCCGCAACACCGGAATATAACATAGCTAATTTGACGCTGAGCAACAATCTCCAAAAGCATGAAGCCCATACCAACTCTTTGGCATGACGGCTTAATGTGATAACCGTGTGTGGGATTTTTCAACGTTTTTCCAGTGTGGCGCTACCAAAGCCCTGGTAAGCAAAATGATATAATGTTCACATGCAACGTAATATAATTTGGGCCGCCGGGCTCACGGGGCTTTATTTTTTATTGGATATATCCTTGGCGCACAACGTTACGTGGCCCTACACTTTTGTTTCGTTGCTCATTAGCTTTGCTGAGCTACTCTTATTTTCTATCTTTTTATCGTCGTTGTACCTCTACAAACCACTCAAATATGTGGTTGCGTTATTCTCACTACCGGCCGCACTTCCTATTCTGCATTTTTTCTATTACCAAACTTACCGGGAATTTATTTCACCCACTTTGTTACAATCCCTGCTCCACGAACCGCTTTTTTTAATCTCCACCCTATATATGCAAATGGCCCCTTATACCGGCTGGATAGTGGCGGGGCTGGTTGTTTGGTATGGGGGCACTTCCTGGTTGTTATATCCCTTATTCACTCAAAACCCACCCGCTAAGAAACCTCTGGCCTTCTACCACCGTGCTTTTAGGATAATTGTGGTTTTATTGCTGATTATCGGCATTCGGTTCTTTTTGCGGCCTTCTTATAGGATGCCCGGGCATTGTTACGGTATACTTGCCGCACTGCTGTTACCCTTTTTATGGTTTGTGTGGAAAGTGGCTACCAAACCTATTAAACAGGTCGTATTCTCGTCACTCATCATAACTATTATAACCACTAGTCTATACTGTTCTGTCCTACGCAACCAAATCCACCTTTTACGTTTGGGGGCAAACACCTATCTTACTTTTGTACAAACGTGTTTCGTTCCTTTTAACGCGCCGTCTCTGGCACAACCGCCTGAAAAACAACAGGACTATAAGCTCCGCCCCAAACCCAACATTCCGTTTAACGTGTTGGTCATTGTAAACGACGGCCTACGCGCCCGCAACTTGGGCGCTTACGGCTATACCCAACGCTACCCGGATGAAGCCTTGCACGAATTTTACAAACAGGCCGATATTTTCCAATATGCGCTCTCTCCGGCTCATTTTACTACCACTTCCATTGTAGCCATGTTTGCGGCCCAAGGGCCTCAACGCACACCCGAACAAATTCAAACCGCCTGGCGCTTGTGGGATTTTGCCCCCAGCGATTTTTTTACATTTTATGTATTTAGTTCTACCAAAACATGGGGGGGATTAGATAAGTTCTTATCTTCCTTTAATATGCAACACCTGTGGAGCTTCGTAAGTGACGACGACCCCTTAGGCGGCTTGGTGGATATGATGGATGATGAGCCCGCCGTTTCCCATACCAAAAGTTTAATACAAGAGCACCCCCGTTTTATAGGCGTACTGCATACCAACAATACGCATTTCCCTTTCTATCAAAACCCGGCGGTAACTCCTTACTACCGCCCCTGCCGCTCTTCCGAGCGTACCGATTGGCCGCAAGCATCCATTAATTGCTACGATAATGCCATTCGCCATTTAACCTTGCTGGAAGCGGATTTGTTTAAAAGTCTGGATTTATCCAATACCGTTATTGTATTCACGGCAGACCACGGCTAACAATTCAATGAACACAACGCCTATTTTTATGCAGATTTGTACGACGAGAACATCCACGTCCCTTTTATTTGGTATATTCCACCGGCTATTAAATCCAAAATACCGTCTGAAAATTGGAACTTTTTCGAAACAAACAAAAATAAGTATGTAAGCAATATGGATATCTTACCCACCATTTTACATTTGGCCTCACTGGTTACCCGGGAACCTATTGCCTATAACCCGCAAGATGTCAGCGGACATAGCTTATTTGCCAACCAGCAAGACCGCGTGGTGGTTTCTGCCGGATGTTTTAACAATTGGGGTTGTAACAAACGAGAGGTAGTATTTGCGGATGATAATTATTATATCCTCCTAAAACCCAACAAACAGCCCAATGTGGAAATTTACCCAGCGAAGGATTTAGCCCAACAACAGCCCCTTGCTATGAATAGCATCAATGCAACAGCCATACAAGCCATCTATGAACAAGCTCCCCAATTGCACCCCTGGGGGCACATACTGCAAAGCATACTAATCAGTCAAATTCCGGGCTTACGTCTAGCAAATAAAACAGCCGCAAGCACCCTATCAAAATAAACTAATTAGTTTCTGCACCAAACGCGAAACCGCATAGCCGGGCAAGTTTTGCACCGGGGTCTTAATAAACCCTTGCGGCACTTTGCGTGCGGGGGGGAGTGTTACCTTATATATATAGGCGTAAATGACTTGGTGAGATAAAACGTGCTTAAGCGGGGTTTTGCGTACCGCCGTTACCCGCGCCGAACCAAACCATTTTTTCAACAGGGGGGAGTGTAAGCGGGAATCGGGCGTTTCAATCAAAGGCAGTTCGTACAAGTTTTGCCACACATCCCCAGCCCCACGCTGGTGGAGCCAGGTAAATTTTCCCTGTGCTACATATATATAGTGGAAATAGCGCGTAGAAACTTTCGTTTTTTGGGCTTTAACGGGCAGTTCTTCCTGCGTACCGTTTTTACGGGCTTTACACTGTTTAGCCAACGGGCAGGCAAGACATTTTGGCGTCTGCGGCGTACACACCAGGGCGCCCAAGTCCATAAGGGCTTGGTTATAATCGCCGGAGTGTTTTTTATCTAAAAGTTTTTGAGCCAAAGCGGTAAATTGTTTTTTCCCTTGCGTACTATCTATAGGGGTACTAATGCCAAACACCCGGGAAAGCACCCGGTACACATTTCCGTCCACCACCGCATAGGGCATATCATACGCAATAGAACAAATGGCGGCGGCCGTGTAGTCGCCCACTCCTTTTAAGGCGCGCACCCCTTGGTAAGTGGGGGGGAAAGTGCCCTTCATACTTTGGGCGGCGGTATGGAAATTGCGCGCGCGGGAATAATAACCAAGCCCCTGCCATAGTTTCAACACGGTGTCTTGCCGGGCCGCAGCCAAATCTGCCGGGGTAGGGAACGCTTCCACAAACTTATTGTAATAAGGAAGTCCTTGCTCCACGCGGGTTTGTTGCATGATAATTTCACACAGCCAAATTTTATAAGGGTCTTTGGTATGGCGCCAGGGCAAGTCGCGCTTGTTTTTATAGTACCAGTTTAAGAGGGGGGCGGAAAAGGAACACATATACAAGGTATTGTACTATTTTTAATTGGGGTAAATTTGCTATACTACAAGTGAGCGATAGCTCACTAAAAATTAGATTCTGTTTTTGGAACCGGAAACGGTACTGCCAAATAGGCACAGTTATATATCCCAGAAACAGTCGTTTTGAAGCACAATTTGACGAGGGTCGCTCCCGAGTTGGGTTGTGCTGAATGCTTGTCGTTTTTAACGGCAGGCTACGGCTGTTTTGGTGGGTTGTGTATAGCTGGCCCGGCAAAAGAGCCGTTTTCGTTGTCTCCCAAACAGATGAGGAGAAAAAATGACAAATCAGCTATACACCCGAGGGTTTACCCTCATTGAACTACTGGTAGTAGTTCTGATTATCGGTATTTTGGCCGCCGTAGCCGTGCCACAATACCAAAAAGCCGTCAAGAAATCCCGTGCCGCGGAGGCTTGGGCTAACATCAAGGCTATTAACCAAGCACTTGCCGCCAAAAACTTGGAAATGGGAACGGAGAATACCTCCTATTCTTTTGATAAGTTGGCTGTTTCCCTCGTAAATGCCGACGGAACCGTGCCCGGAGCGGAAGCTACCCAAATAACCACCAAAAACTTCACCTACATAATAGATCCTTTGGGGGGAGCATTAGCAACACCAAACAGCGTCCAAGATGTCTATCTACAAATTATTGATGGCCAAAAGAAATGTCTTGATTTATCAGACTCAATGTATGGATCCAGTTACTGCCAAGAAATAGGTTTGAATATGCTGGGTACCAGTTGTGTGTCCGGAGCTGAAAGTTGGATAAGTCAACACTGTTGGATTGAATAATTAACTTGTTAATACCCCGGGCCAAAACGCCCGGGGAATTTTTTGGCCGGTTCAAAGTGGGGGGAAATAAACCCCTTTAGAACGGCAAAATAAAAAACCGTCATTCCCGAAGGTTTTTGTCGGGAATCTCCTCCTTTTGCAAAATCGCCCCAAATTTTAGAAAACCATTCCAATCCAAAATCCCAACATTTCC
>JAZLAA010000069.1:0-6898 GCA_045612945.1 Elusimicrobiaceae bacterium | reverse complement strand
ATTGCGTTTAATATGTCTTTAAATACCCAGAAAGTTGCGCTTGCCAAATACATAGCCACCCAACTGCGCGAGAAAAATGGAGGTTTGCCCGGCGTAAAGGCTATTGGCTGGTATATGCCCGGGTACGAATGTGTGCAAGTGTCTTGCAACTTGACCGATTTTCATCAAAGTAATTTACAAGATGTATTTGAAGCGTGTAAAAAACAAGCCAGATCCCGCGGACTGGAAATAACAGGCAGTGAAATCATTGGCTTGGTGCCCCGGGAAGCACTTTTAAAGGCTGGGCAATTTTATGCCCCTCAAGAAAAACAAGAAGAAGCCCTGCTGACCCAAGCGGTAGAACATTTACTGCTAAACAAAATCCGCCCGTTTGAAGTAAACGAGCGGATTTTAGAACGAAAATTACACTTGGGTTAATCGTCAAACGCTAAATGCAAGTCTAGTTTTTTACCCACAGCCTCCATGTCTGTAAGGCGACCGTTTATTTGGTCTATAGTAATGTTGGTCAGTTCACGCATATACAAGGCCGCACGGTCAAATTTGGCTTCTTTAAATACAAAGGTGCAAAGCGATTTTCCGTTGGAAAGCAGCGGGGCACCGTGACGGGCCATGTCCAGCGGAGTGCCTGTACGGTACTCTTTGCCTTTGATTTGAGGTAAATTTTCAATTACTTCTACCGGGTGCAGCAGCTTTTCATGCAGTTCTACGCTAAGCAACTCCATAGCTATCAAATCTTCCCGTTCTAGGGCTGCAAGATTGATTTCATCCCACGCATGGCGAGTAGGCGCAATTTGCCCGTTATCTTCCAACACTTCAAACCACAAAAACGTGTTTTTTAAGAAATCAATTCTTACTTGGGTGAGTATATCGGCGGCTTTGTCCAACTCAATACCGGGCGTAAAGGCCAAGCGAAATACCTCTTTTTTTACATAGTTTGAAGGTTCAAACTCGGCCACGGCCGCAACCGGATCCCCCCATACCAAACCGGGAAGTAATCCCAAACAAGCGAATAAACTGATACGTAAAATTTTTTTCATAGTTTACTCCGTACATATACTAGTATAGGCACAAATTTATAAAATTCAAGACGTACACAAACACGCGCTTTTACAGATAAGACGCTAATACCGCGTAATGCGCCGGAGAAAGTTGCTCCGGACGGACGGTTAACGGCTGTTGTAATTGCAAGAGTGCGGACGTAATTTTGGCTCTCTCATACCCGGCTAAAAGAAGGGCGTTAAGTAATGTTTTACGGCGGTGCAAAAAAGCGGCCGTTACTACATTTCGCACCGCCGGCCACGATTGCGGGGACGGTATTTTTTCAAAGGACAACACGCAAGACTCCACGCGCGGGGGTGGATTGAAACAACCGCGGCCTACAGTGCAAATGAGATTTACACGCGCGCGCAATTGGCTTAACACCGACAACGCTGCGTAGTTTTTGGACCCGGGTTTAGCGGTAATTTTTTGCGCTTGTTCCCGCTGAAACATAAACACCGCCGTTTGAAAATGCGGCCACGAGAGCACTTTATCTAAAATGGCGGCAGCATCAATATAGGGCAAATTGCTCACAAACTGGGTAGGAACAGCAGGTAGCGTGTCCAATGCAAAATTTAAGAAATTAGCCTCTACAATGTTTACAGCGGCGCCCGAAGGTAAGTTTTGGTGTAAGAAGTGCACCATATCCGGATCAATTTCCACCGCGGTAAAAGGGGTACGCCCCCGTTTGACCAGTGCTTGGGTAAGCGCCCCTTGGCCGGGGCCGATTTCTACTAAATGGGTAGCTTTAAGTACGTCCGCCGCATCCACTATTTGTGCAATAACACGCGAGGAAACTAAAAAATGCTGGCCGTATTTATGAATATCCCGCCCGGTCACAGTGCCTCCAAAATCTTGAGGTTTTTAGCGGCTACTTTATTTTTGGGGTCCAATTCCAACGCACGCCGATAGGCCCCCACAGCCGTATCATCCTGCCCAGCGATAACGGCGGCCGTACCCAGCCCCAGCTGTGCCAGCGGGTCTGTAGTGTGGGAGCGTGCCGCATTAGAAAATGCTTGCGTAGCGGCGGCGGCATTCCCACGAGCGAGTGCGGCCAAACCTTTGAGCAAATCGCACATATTCCCCGGCGAACACGCCTTATATTCCCGAAGTTCTTCTTCGGCCTCTTCTACAAACGTAAGCCAAGTGCGGCCCATGACCCACAGGCCCATGTCATTGCCTACAATGCGAGGGTCGTACACGGCTTTGGGAGGGGCGTTACGGTTTTGGGTAAGTGCGGACGGGGAATTGTAATCCAGGGTGCGCCCCTGCAACGATAAACTGACGTTGTATTTTCCTTCTGTTTGTGTAACGGCCGTGTAGAGACTTTGAATAAGCTCGCCTATTTGACGGGTGCGTTCTTCCTCGCTAGAGGCGGCCAACGTAAACTGGCGGAGAAGCGTTTGAGATTGTGGCTGGGCGGCCGTGGACAGCGGGTTTTCCCCCCGCAACTGTTCGTACGCTTTTTCAAACGTGGAAGCCCCTGTTTGTACGGGAACGGACGGCGGGGTTAGCTCCAGCGTGACTTCTATATTTACCGGTTTGGCGGCCGGCACACGGGAAAGGCTTTCTTGAAAGCGGTTGATTTCTTGCGCAAACGCTTGGGCCGTACTGCCGCTGGCGCGGTACACCGCATTTAAGGCAAGGCCATCCTCTTTAAAACGCGTAATGGAAAACGCTTGTTCTAATACGACGCGGGCAAGTACCGTTTGCCCCTGTCGCAGGAGCAAAAAAGCATAACGTAACCGCGCCACAAAATTCCCCGGTTTGGTTTTTACGGCACGTTTATAGTATTTGAGGGCTTCCTGCGGGCGGTTTAGTTTTTCATACAGAGCCCCCAGGCTAAGCATGGCATCTTCGTAATTATTAAAATAGTGCAGGGCTTTTTTAAAGGATTCTTCCGCTAAAGTGTCGCGCCCTAGGGCTTCATAAAGCGTGCCCAACTGGTAATGGTAAAGCGGCTCACGCGGGGCCAGCTCTACCGCACGGCGGAAATGCTCGAGAGATTTTTCCCAATTATGTTCTACCGCGTAGGTGGAACCCAGATTCATGTGGGTATCGGCTTTATTGTCGTCCAAGCGGTTGGCACGCAAAAAATAGTCTTTGGCTTCTTGCACATTGCCTTTCCAGCCCGAGGCAATTCCCAAAAGCTGGTAAGCCAATGGGTTATCCGGGTCGTAGCGCAGGGCTTCTTGGTATTCGCTCACCGCATCATCTACCTTGCCGGCCCAATACAAAGAGGCCCCCAACAACAAATAGGGTAACGGGTCTTTGGAATTTTTAATAACCGCCTTGGCAAAACTGTTGGAAGCCGCCTGGTAATTAGCCCTGGACATTTCCCCCATGCCGCGGCGTATATCCAGCCGGGATTGTTCCAGCATCATCCGGTCCCACACGGTTTGGGAATAGTCCGTCTTAATTTCCGCTTTACGAAATGAAAACGGAAATCCTGCCCAACCCGGTACGCTACACACCATAAATATGACTAGCCAGCTAAGCCTTCTCATACCTATATCATAGCAAAAAGCAGGGCGGGGTTTAAAACCCGCCCTGCCGATCTGTTTATATAACAAACTTAATTGGTGGTACCCTGCACGCTGGGGTCACTGCCGCTACTATTTCCTCGACCGGTAAAGGTTTGTTGCGGGTCGTAGAGTTTGGTGCTCTTACCACTCTTGGTAGTGTACCAATACCCATACGGCTTAGCATTTAACCCTACCTTACAGACCGAGGTTACATACTCCAGGGCTTTTTCCACGGACATGGTGGACGTGCCGGCAAACGCTTCACACGCTTGACCTTGCCCATTGGTATGGTCTGCAATCATCAAGCCGTAGTAAGCGTCTTGGTTATATTTTAAGCGGCTTTCTTGGCACTTATCCGTGGGGCAGTTATGCGGTAATGACGGTTTGCCCTGCACCAAACCCGCCAACGGGAAGGTGCGCGGAATGGCCTGCTTTTCGGTGCTGTGTTCGGCCTGAGCATCGGCAAAGGAGTTTAAATACTTCTCTAAGCTGGCCCCTACTTTAGAATCGTTGTAATTGTTAAAGTAGTAGGCTTTGCCCATTTCCATACGGCTGGCCGTTTTACATACAGAGCCTTTAGGCAAGAAACGCCAATCGCAAATTTCGCCAATTTGGCCATACCACTTAGCGGGGTACAGGATAGAAGTATCGTGTACGTAGGCCAAGAAGGCACCCAGCTCGTTACGATAGTAGCGCGGCAAGTCTTTAAAATCCTCGCTGGAAGTAACTTTTTGGTTACCGGCATGCGGGTCTTTAGACATACGCACCATATCGCGCGCCAGCTCACACACCGCGGACGAACGCACCTGGCTAATGCCTAATTGTTTGGCAATGTGCAAGGCATCAATAAATTCTCCGTCCGTGGGGTAGCGGTTGGTTAATTCGCTACTAAGCGGGGCAAGCGTGCCGTTTTGCACACCGGCTTGCTGGTTATACTTGGTAACCACTTGGGTGACAAAGTCTTTGGCGGCTTGCGAGTCCATCACCAGCGGCGTTTGCGAGCCGCAGTGCTCGTCTTTGTGCGACGAGGCCGGCGGTACAAACTTAGACGAACAGTTAAAGTTTGCTTGCTCCGTAAGGGCTTGACCCGCGGCACTCTTGGCCTGACGGCAGGTAATATCGCCCGGTACCCACGAGATAATAGGGGCTAAATACACCGGCGACATACTGGGAGTGGTGGATTGTACACATTGACCGTTTTCGTACTTGTAATTGTTCCCCCATTCCTTCGGATGCATTTCCTGACAGCAACGCGCGGACTCATGCATATTTTGGCACGGTTTAACAATTTGCACACATTTGCCACCTTCATATTTATAATCCGTGCCGTATTCGTTGCCCCATTCTTGCGGGTGCAGTTGCACACAACAATCTTGGGACTCGTCTTTATTATTGCACTGATGCGGAGGGACCACAATGGTTTTACCGTCTCCAGACAGGTTAAAGGTACAAACCGCATAGTCCACCACCGAGTTGTGGCCTTCTGTAGCTTGGTCTTGCTCTTGCGCTCCGCGGCGATAGACTCTCCAGGTTACATTTCCAGCAGCATCTTTAGAAATGATGTTCCCTTTTTCATCCTTCATAGTTTCAGGGTTCATGGTGTAAACCAGTTTGTTACCATCCACAACGGGTTGATGCAGTTCTTGCTCGGCGCCGCCGTCACCGTTCAACCGGTTCATGGTGGCGGTTACTTTAATGTGCGCCGCTTCTTGCTGGGCGTTGACTGCGCTGGCGCGTTTGCCTTTGTAACCGTTTTTAAACACGACGGTAGCTTGCGGTTTTTCACCGTCATCCTGACAAGAGATACTTATCGTGTTATCAAAGTAACACTTCGGTCCTTTGGCCACGTCCACCCCTTCTACGCGCTGTTTACGCTTGTCCACATTCACGCGCGAACCGCCTTGTTTATGGGTGGAACCCCGGTGTTCTACAAACGTATCGTAAAAGCGCCAGTAGGTCATGGGCAACACACCGTCTAAGCGGTTGCCGGACTCAAACCATTTGGCATAGGCCAATTTGTGTTTGGCCGAGAAAGACTCTACAAACATTAAGTCCAACTCTTCAAACGCATCGCGGGCTTGCCGCTCGTTTTCTACGCTATCGCTGTTCCCTTTTTTGTCGAGTAACTGCTTGAACGTTTCTACCATATTGGTTTGGAAGTTCTTGTAGTTAAACGTGTTGCCCTGTTGGACATAGATTACACAACCATTGCCTTCATCTTCCGGGTTGCGCTGGTACATATCGCCAATAATGCGCTGCTCTTTGCTGGTAGAGCGGGAAGTAGGCGTGGAATGATATTTGTCATTCTTGGCAGCCCCTTGCGCACGCGGGGCGGGCAAGTTAGCATTATCTACCCCGGCAGAAGCATTAGAGCCAATTTTGTATTGGTCGTTCTCTAAGCACAGGTAGCCGCTGGGTAAACCCGCTTTTAAAGGCGGCATAGATTCCGGGCGATAGTTGCGCGCCACTACATAAATGTAGGTATGCGTTTGCCAATCGCGCGGTAAGGTAGAGGTATTGACGTGGTAACGTTGGGGCATGTTGCCACAATCGCTGGATTCGTCTATACTGGAGGAGGCTTTGCCTAATTCGCCAGCTAAGCCTAAACCAATACAATTCAGGCGCTGCGCAAAGAAACCCACACGCGCCCCCTTGGAAGAATGGTCTTTCCATTTAAAATCACATTTATCTTTACCTTGGGCTCTTGCTACCGTCATATACATAGACTTACAATGAGCTTCATCAAAAGGCAAATCTTTTAAATCGGCGTGATTTTCCCACTTCTTCTTGTTCCAACCACAACACTCTGGGTCAGACCCGCTTGCACCCCCACCGGAACCTAAAATAGTGTCCGGGTCGCCGTCGGAGTTACCGGTAATTAAACAGTTTAAGAGGCCTTTTAAAATGTTTTTGGCAATATCGGTGGCCCAATCAATCCAACCCCACTTGTATTCAAAGCGTCTTTCCCACTCTTTTTGCATGCGGGTTTTCATCATGTCCCACCACCAGGGCTCTTTACCGGCCGCGATATTGATGTTGCGGTCTAACTTACCGCCCCCGCCGCCCGGCCCCATGGAAAACATGTCTAACCCCCCTACGCGGGAAGGGTCTACCGGTTTGACGTAAGAATCGCGCAAGGCTTCACGCGCGTCGGCTTTACCCATATTGTCTAAGGATTTTTTGGCTGCCCCTAAGGCCCCTTGACCAAAGGAAGCACGGCCCGATTTGGCACGAAGCGGCTGTAAAGAAACGGGTTTAGGTGCTTGTGCGGGCGCGGAAGAACCCACTTTTTTAGCGGCATTTTTAAGACCGCCGCCCCAGTTTTTGACACCCAA
>JAZLAA010000068.1:0-6823 GCA_045612945.1 Elusimicrobiaceae bacterium | reverse complement strand
CTCACTGGCGGGGCCGGCCATTGGCGGGGTGCTTATCCAAACCTTCGGGTGGCAATCGGTGTTTTGGATTTGTATTCCTATTGCTATTTTGGGGGTATGGCGGGGAATATATCTTATTCCGCGCTTCAATGCCCGCAAACGCGTAAAAATAGACTGGCTGGGCGCGGGGCTTTACAGCACCAGTAGTTTCTTTTTTCTCTACGCCCTCAACACCGCTGCAGACAAAGGGTGGACGAATGATTTTATTTTAATCTGCTTTGCGGTCTCTTTTGTATTGGGGCTGTTGTTTTTCCACCGGGAAAAAACCGCCAAACACCCGTTTTTGGAAATTTCTATCTTTCAAAACCAAACCATTTCGTACGGATGCTTGGTAGCGTGGTTGGGATATACGGCTCTGTTTACCAACTCGGTATTGTTGCCGTTTTATCTAACAGATATCATGCACCTAGACCCTATTAAAATCGGGCTACTTATCGTGCCCTTCCCCATTACGCTGGCGGCAGCTTCAGCCGTGGCGGGGATATTGAATGCCCGCTGGCCCGCGCGCGTGCTTACTACAGCCGGGTTTGCGCTGTTAGCATTTTCCACACTGATGTTTGCCTATATGGGCCCAGCCCCCAGTTTTACCTACATTGTACTGGCACAGCTGATTATGGGAGCTGGAAGCGGCATTTTCCAAGTTCCCAACAACAATACGGTAGTCAGCGCAGCCCCGAAGGGAAAACTGGGCGTAGTGGCCAGCGTAAACGCCCTCTGCCGCAACGTAGGAATGATTGGGGGGATTGCGTTCTCGGTAGCTATTTTTGCGGCCGTGCAAAGTTTGTGCACCTACCAAGCCGCCGCTACAGCGCAGGATGCGTTTATCCGTGGCTACCAGGCGGCTCTTTTATTTGGAACGGCGTGCAGTGTGGCGGGGGGAATTTTGTCCTCCCAACGCTAACTTGCTCCTTTTTAAGCCGGCAAAAAACACCAAAAAACTGCGCGTCCCTTGCCTAAATATGTTATACTAGCTTATTGGGAAATATTACGAATATGCTACTCACACTAACCGAACCTGCCGACGTACAAATGCGGCTGGATTACTTTGAAACCCGCTGCAAAGAGCTGGGGCTTCGGGTTACGCGCCAGCGGCAGGAGATTTTCCGTGCGGTGGCACGCTCCTCCCGGCATCCTAGTGCCGAAATGGTGTTTTTACAAGTGCGTGAAAGTTTACCCAATGTGTCTTTAGACACGGTATACCGCACGCTGGCCTCTTTAGAGGATATGGGGCTTCTAATGCGTGTGGGGCTCAGTTCCAAGGCGCGCTTTGACGGAGATTTGCGCCCGCATTGTCATTTTGTATGTACCCAGTGTGGGGAAGTGTATGATATTTTTCCACAGGAAAACGAACAGATTGCCTGCCCCATGCCCGCCCGGGCCGTTGGGGAAATCAAACAGGTAAACATTCAATTTAAAGGAATTTGTAAAAATTGCGGCCTGCATTAGTGCGGGAATTTTTATAATAGGAGAAAAGTATGGAACTTAAAGGCTCAAAAACAGAACAAAACTTATGGACAGCGTTTGCCGGGGAATCCCAGGCACGCAACAAATACACGTACTACGCTTCTAAAGCTAAAAAAGAAGGGTTTGTGCAAATTGCCAAAATTTTTGAAGAAACCGCCAACAACGAAAAAGAACACGCCAAACTGTGGTTTAAATACCTGCACAACGGCGAAATCCCGGCCACCACGACCAACTTGTTAGATGCCGCCACCGGTGAAAACTATGAATGGACGGACATGTACGCCGGCTTTGCCAAAACCGCTAAAGAAGAAGGATTTGATAAGCTGGCTTACTTGTTTGAAGCGGTGGGCAAAATTGAAAAAATGCACGAAGAACGCTACCGTAAGCTTTTGCACAACGTAGAAACCAACGAAGTATTTAAAAAAGCCGGTATTGTAATGTGGGAATGTGCCAACTGCGGCCACGTACACATTGGTGAAAAGGCCCCCGAGGTCTGCCCCGTGTGCAACCACCCGCAAGCGTACTTTATGATTCATCCGGAAAATTACTAAGAACAGTGCGTTTTGTCCTCGCCCCCCGGCTCACACCGGGGGGTTCGTTTTTATCTGCCCTTATTTAAAATACCAAAGTTGAAAAAAACTTGCACAAAAATAACTTTCTTTTGATATAATTAAGGAAAGACTCTAATAGGGAGATTTTTATGAATATACAAGAACGCCATAGTTTACCCGCGTTGTGGTTGTATAGTTTTTCCATCGCCAACCGCGCGTTGCCGCAACTACTGATTGTGTTGGTACTTTATTTGTTGGGTGTGTTTGGGGTTGCCGCTATCCTCAAAGCCGCTTCACCTATTTTGATTACGCTGTTGGCCCCCATTCTTTTATCTGGCAGTTTGCGCGCAGCCACCGTTTCCATCGTATTGTTTATTTTAGGGGTATGGATATTTTGGCAAATCTATCTGTCATTCTTTTTGACCCTGGGAACCCGCATCATTCGCGACGTGGCTCAAAACGACAAACCCTCCGTCGTAGAAAATGCGTTTGATTCGTTTAAACCGGCATTTAAGTTATTTGTGGCCCTGTTTCTTATTTCACTCATCATGCTTCCGGCACAATTGCTAGGGCTTAAACACAAGTGGTTAGCTTTATTTATTCAGCTCATTGTTTTTTTGGCGCTACTCATTCGTTTTACTTACTGTGTAGGGTTTATTACGCTCAAACAGTATGGTCCCATTGAAGGGATGCGTGAGAGTTGGCACTTAACCTATGGGTTGCAACGCTACTTGGATGTATTTTTGATGTGGCTTATTATTTTTGTTAACTACGTGTTTTACGTTTTATTTTTGACCTTTGCCGTGGTACCTGCTATATATTATGGGTTCCCGCTGTATTTGCCCAACCTAGATTTGTCCGCTATTTCGTGGGGATGGTGGGTGGCAATCGGTCTGTTTGCGGCCACTATTTTCTATTTCTTCTTCTGCCAGGTATATAGTTTCTTAGTAGCCGTATTTTTAAACCGCTACTATACCTGCGGGGAATACCAACGCGGCCCTTTACCGCAAGATTGGGAACCGCCACAAACCGTAGCCGATGAACATTGGATACAAGAAGAAACACTACCTTCCCAGAATGCGTGGGTCCCCGTACCAGAAGTAAAGCCAGACCCGTTACCGCAGGATCAACCCCATACCGTGGTACAGCAGGATTCTACCGTGCGGCGTCAAGTGGTTACGCCGGAAGAGTTGGCTACACCCGAAAAGCAGACGCCACCTCCGGCCAGCCCCGCCAAAGAGATGCCGGCTAAGCCGCAAGAAAAACCGCAGGAAGAACCTCCTCAGGTGCTTTCCGTGCCTTCTCAATGGGCCAAAAAGTTGGATAATTTAGAAGTATCCCAAAATACGGTCAACACCTCTGAAGCGGATATTAATGAAATTTCCCAGCATTTAGAGCATGTATATACGCCTAAAGATGAGGTAGTACAACAGGGAGATGAAGACCGCATGCCCACCATTTTGTTTGATGATGAAATGGAAAAGCAACTGCAAGAAAATGCAAAACTCTTTACCAGTCGGCAAAAGATAGCGGAAAATAAAGGTCCCGATGATCCGGGCTCTATTAAAATGTCTAAATAATAAAATGCACAGGGCTCCTTCGAGCCCTGTGTTAATGTAGAAAGAGGAATTTAAACTATGATTAAAAAATTATTCAAATGGGCTGTAAAAATAGCAGTAACCGGTGTACTGTTGTTACTCATCGCTGTAGTAGCATTAAAATTGATGTTTCCACCTGCCAAACTAAAAGCCATGGCTAAGCAATATGTAACCAAAAATTACCAGCGAGAAATTGAATTTGAAGAAGTTTCTCTTACGTGGCTTGGGTTTTCAGTTAAAAACTTTACCCTTTCTGAAAATACCACCCTACAAGACGGTACCTTCATCCATGCCAACCAACTAACCGCCAAAGTGGCCCTCAAACCTCTCTTTAAAAAACGCATAGAAATAAGCACTATTGAGGCCGACGGGTTAGCCGTCAATATTGTGCGCCAACAAGACGGAAATTTTAATTTTGATTCTTTACTTACCACCCCGCAAACACCCACCCAAGAAACCACCCAAGAAATCAAAGAGGAAGATACCCCATTTGTGGTTACCGCCCAGCGCATTAACCTTACTGATTGCGATATTGTGTATAAAGACGAGCAATCCGGCTTGCGTACCGCGTTAAATGACCTAAACATAGAAATTTTACGCTTTAGTCTGGATAATCCTTTTGCTGCCTTTATTGGATTTACCGCCGGAATTTCCGGTACCCAACAGCCGGATATGACTATCCCCGTATCCGTGCAGTTGCAACCCAACTTAGCCGGGCTAGATTTGGAAAAAGCTTCCGTCGCCATCTCTCAAATTCAAGCCAATTATAAAACGGTCCAACTAAACCTAACCGGAAACCTAACCAATTTTCAAAACCCAACAGTGGAATTAAACGGCACAATAAGTGGCCTTAACAACACGGTGTTGGCGCCGTTTGCCCCGGAACTGCCCAACTTCACCCTGCCCGATTTACAATTTATCTTGCACGCCACGGCGGACTTAGAACAAAGCACCGCCCACATTACACAAGCTCAATTGTCCGCCCAAAATAGTTCACTCACCAGTACCGGAAATATAGCCTGGGGGGAAAATACCCCCACCTATACCCTACGTGCCGCCTTGGTTGCCAATTTGGCACAGCTTGTGAAAATGACAGATACACTGGGGAACTTTAGCCCCGCCGGCACATTGCAAGCTACCTTACAAGCCACTGAAAAGAAGAATAATACTGACGTAAGTGGTGTGATCACTCTTAAAAATATTAGCGCTCTCTATGCTCCCTTTACCCTAACCCGCGTAAACGGAACCATTACCCTTAAAAGCTTAAAAAATATCGTACTTAACCCGTTAAGCGGTCAATTAAACGGGGAAAATTTTACCGCTTCAGCCACCTACCAAAACATACAAGATGTAATAAATATGGGCTTGGTGTTAAATTTGGACAAACTGGTGCTCAAAGAGTTTCCGGCTTCCTCAACTGCGTCCGCCACGCAAAACAAATCCACCTCCGCGCAAGCCCCAGCCGTTGCCCAAACGTCCAATCCGTTTAAAATGAATCTGCAAGCCAACGTAAATATAGGGGGCATTGAAATCCCGTATGTAATTGGCAATGGCCTTCGTCTAAATGCCAATTTAACAGACGTGACCGACACCTTAGCCCAAACCAACGGTACCGTTAATTTTACGCTGGAACCAGGTAAAATTACCAACTTGGACAGCGTTATCCAACAAAGTAAAACAGCCCGGTTACTCCTCTTGCCGGTGTCTTTAATCAACAAGGCCGCCAGGATACTTAAAATTAAGTTATTTTCTTCCACTGTAGAAGCGGCCACCCAGGGCAATATTGAATTTACCCAAGGCGAAGGGCAATACACCTTTACCAACGGCTTGCTGACCGTTCATAAAACGGCCTTTAATTCCGCGGTGACCAACGTATCGGCTAGTGGAATGATTGACTTTAAAACAGAAGCCCTGGATATGAAAGCCTCCGGCACCTTTTTAACCCAGGCAACACCGGTTTCATTTAAGGTAACAGGTACGCTAAGTAACCCCAAAGCCAAGCTAGATGTTGTCAACACTGTAGGCAAAGTGGTAGGCAACCTAATCAACGGCACCACCGCTAAATCAGTAGCCAACACGGGGGCGGATGTAACAAAAGGAACTGCCAACACGGCCGCTGGTGCCGTAAAAGGAACCGTACAAACCGCTACAGATGTAGTGAAAGGCATTGGGGGATTGTTTAAGAAACAAAATAAAACGAAAGAAGAAACCTCTCAACCCTAACATCTGAGCCGTTGTATAGAAATTGTTTATCACAGTACTATTAAAAACCCCCCGCGAAAGCGGGGGGTTCATTAAATACCCAATTACAAAGAGCTTATGACTTGGTAGATAAAACCAAATTGTTGCTAAGACTAGGGTTCTCCCCGGTAACCAAACCTACTTGTTGAAATTTAGCATTGGTCGTAGACTCACTCCCCTTACTAAACGAAAAGTAGTCGCTCCCAATTTCCAAATTGGTCGCCGTAAAGTTTTTTGCCCACACACTATCTTTAAAAAACAATTCGTTGGAAACGGTAAACGTAATAGCTTGGTTACTGCCACTTAGGTTAAACTCAAGTACATCCGCCAAAAGCGATCCACCCGTCAAACTACCGTTGATTCCAATCGTAATATATGTGTTTGAGTTTCCTGCAATCATCCACACAAAAGCATTGGAAGAAGGATTGGAACTATTAGCAGCTTTGAAAGTAGTGCTATCGGCTAAGAGTAATTTTTCTACTTTTACGTATCCCCCGTTTTGAGCAATCTGTACAGTACCCGACGAACTAGCATCCGACCCAATGTTTACCACTACTTCTTCGTCTTCCTCTGCTACCGGCTCCGTAGGGGACGAAACATTATCCGTTTCCACTTTTGAAAAAGAAGAAATCGGCGCTGCCAAAACCGTTACAAACCCTAAAGTTTCTTTAGCGGTCAATACGTCATCCGCCGCTTGCAAACACGGCACACATACCCCCAACAGCCCTGCTAATATCATTATATTTTTAAACATGTACATTCTCCGAATTTACCAAAAATCCACTATGGTAAGTATAACTAAAATAACTTGCAAAAACAAGCTTTTTTTAGCAAGACAACGTGCGAAAAATTAAAATATCGTATAATAATGTATATGGGAACCTGTTTACTATGGCTGACCAATTTGGCTTTCCCGTTTGCGGCACTGGG
>JAZLAA010000067.1:0-4465 GCA_045612945.1 Elusimicrobiaceae bacterium | reverse complement strand
TATAAGCACTACTACCAACAACTCAATGAGGGTAAACCCCAGTTTTGTGTTTTTCATAAACATCACCTCACTATTTAATTTCAATTTAACTGTTTATGAAAATCACAAAAACGGCTATTTGCCTCAGCTCACACCAGTTCACCTTATACAAACAGCCGTGGTCTGCCACGTAGCACGTGGCAAACACTCGGCACAACACGGGCGGGTAATTAGTCCGCCTATGTTGTGCCTAAAACAGCTGTTTTTGGACTGGTGTGATACCCCTTGCGAGGCTCATTACAACCTGTATGTTGTAATTCCAAAAACAGATTAAATTGTATTTATAGTATAACACAAAAACGCTGGGTTTGCCAACGTTGTTTTTGAGGATTTTTAAGTTTAATGGGTTTGTATTTTGGGGGGCCACAGTTTGCCCGCTAGGATAGATAAGACCAGCAACCCCACAATCACCCCTAGAGAGGCCACCACCGGGATTTTAACCACGTGCGAGAGGAGCATTTTGACCCCTACAAAAAATAAAATAACCGAAATGCCGTATTTTAAATACGGGAATTTCCCTGCCATGCCGGATAGCAAGAAATATAGCGAGCGTAGCCCGATAATGGCAAAAATGTTGGACGAATACACCAAAAACGTATCCTGTGTAATGGACAGCACCGCCGGAATAGAGTCCACCGCAAAAATCAGGTCGCTCATTTCTATCACCAGCACCGCTGCAAACAAGGGCGTGGCAAACCATTTTCCTGCATCTTTAATAAAAAAGTTTTCGCCGTGGTAGTCGGTCTTGAGGGGCATAAATCTTTTAAGGATTTTAAGCGGCAACGATTGTCCGGGGTCAAAGTGGTCGTCCTCTTTTTGCAAGAGCATTTTGGCCGCGGTAAAAATGAGGAGTGCGCCAAATACATAGATTGTCCATGCAAAAAGCGAAATGAGCTGTACCCCTACAAAAATAAACACAAACCGTAAAGCTACCGCTCCTAAAATGCCCCACAACAATGCTTTGGGCTGTAAATCATGCGGGATGGCAAAATAGCTAAAAATAAGGATAAAAACAAACATATTGTCTACAGAGAGCGAATACTCCAGCACATAACCTGTGTAAAACGCCAGGGCATGGCGGGGGCCTTCCAATAGCCAAATCGCTCCGCCAAACAAAAGAGCCAAAGACACCCACGCTCCCACCATGACGGCGGCTTCTTTTACGGACACGTGGCCGTGGTGCTTGTTAAGCACCGTTAAATCAACAAACAGTGCCAGCGCAACGGTTATCCAAAACGCTAACCATAATCCAATAGAAACAGAAGTAGAAACAGGTTCCATAACTTAATTATAGCAAACTAGAAAGACAGACCTAGGCCGCCACTTTCTTTTGAATGAGCCACAAGCTAACAAAAATAAGCCCCATGCCCACAAGCTCAGCCGGGTAAGGCCAGCGGGCGCGGAAGGCTATGTCCGTCCCCATGGCAACAATGGGAGAAAAATAAGTAACGCTGGCCATCCGCGTAGCGCCCCATCGTTTAATAAGCGCAATCATTAACAAAAACGCCACCGCGGAAGAAAACACCCCTGCACTGATAACGGACAGTACAAGTTTCGTGTTAAAAACGCTCAAGGGCGGCACCGGCTCCGCGGCGAGCGAAACCCCCAATAGCACCCCCGCCGCAAATAAGTACTGGTAAAACGTGTTAGCCTGCCAGGGCAGGGTGGTGTTATCCACCATAATTTTTTTGGTAAGCACATTACCCAGCCCGTAGCAAACAGCCATAAACACCAAGGCGGCATAACCCCAAAGGGCCATTTTGCCGCTGGGGCCGTGCAAAGCGGCTTGCACTTTGGGGGCCATCATAATCAGCATCCCCACCAGCCCAATGAGTACACCCAAGGCGCGGCGCCAGGTAAAGCGGTCAATGCCTTTTAGTAAGATAGCTCCGGCCAAAAAACTCCATATCGGCACGGTGCCGTTAAAAATCCCGGCCACGGTGGGTGCGGTGTACTGGAGTCCCCACGACAGGGCCGCAAACGGTAGCAAAATGAGTAGTGCGCTAATTACAATCGGCCGCCATAATTGGCGCGGCGGACACTTAAGCGGGACACGTTTCACCCCAAACAAAACGACAAAAAACAACAACCCCGCCAATACCCGGTAAAAGGCCCCCCAGTACGGCGGCAGAACCTCCACTATATTTTTAGATGCTAAAAACGCCGTGCCCCAACACAATGCCAAACAAAACGCTAAAACATAACTCATAAAATTATTGTAATAAATTTGGCAGTATATTTTATCGGAAGGTTTAATTTCCCCCGCCAGGTGCGGGGGAAATACAAGCGGCTAACTAGGTTGATAGTTGTTGACTTGAGGAGCGGCAGTTGCCGTGGCAGTTAACCCGTAATCCGTGCACTTAGCGCCGTAACATTTTTGACCGTCATTATCCAGGGTTAACACGGTCTTCGTGTTTGCTTTTTCAAAAGAAAACCAAGCCCGGGGGTTTAATGCTGAACCGTCTAAGGCATAGCGGCAACTATTCCACCCGCCGCTGGGACAAGTGACGTAACAAACTCTGTCGCTAACTGATGTGCAAGATACAGATGCATCCAGGGATCCGGGATTGTAGGATGAGTGAAGATCCGGTGGAAATGTTTCCGGGTTCATCATGGCTACCGCCCCTGCTTTACGGATAGAGGCCATGGTACTCCAGGCCTCTGTAAGCCGGCTTTTTTCTACGGCTTTTTGGTATTGCGGCACGGCTACTGCGGCCAATATGCCCACAATTAACACCACTACCAACAACTCTATGAGGGTAAACCCTCTTGTTCTGTTTTTCATAAACAGCTCCTATTTGTTAATTTCAATTTAACTGTTTATGAAATTCACTATAAAACGGCTGAAATGCCTGAGCTTACTAACATGAGCCCAAATAAAACAGCCGTGGCCTGTCGTACAAGACGACAAACACTCAGCACAAAACAAACGGGTAATTAGTCCGTTTATTTTGTGCCTAAAACAGCTGTCTTTGGTTGTTAGTAAACACGCAAGCGTGCCAGTTATAATAGATATAACTCCAAAAACAGATTAAATTGTATTCATAGTATAATAAAAAAACCAAAAATTATCCAGCATTGTCTGCCTGAGCAGGCGGCCCAAATGCGGTTTTTGTATAATATACATAATGAAAAAGTATTTCACGTGGATGATGGTTGCAGTGGTGTTGGGGGTTTTGGGCATTGGGTTTTACCATTTAACCCGGCAGCGCGTAGCCGTTCGTTCTGAAGATTCCGGTCATTTTATGCAAGTGGGGCGCGGGCGTTTTTCCGGTGGGATTATTGCCTCGGGCTATGTACCCTATACGCTAGCGTGGCAGTTGTCCGGCGGGCAAGTGCCGATGGGTATGATTTTGCCGCCGGGCACAGAGCCCCATGCCTTTGAACCTACCCCCGGCGCGTTACTGACCGTAAAAGAGGCCGACGTATTTGTGTATGTATCCGAAACATTAGAGCCGTGGGCCCCAGAATTGACCCAAGCGGCCGGTTCGCAAACCCGCGTAGTGCGCTTGGCAGAGGTCGTTCCTTCCACGCAAGACCCGCATATTTGGATGAATTTTGAGGATGTGCGTGCTATGGCCAAGCAGCTGGCGGCAACGCTTGTACAAACCTACCCAGCAAAAGAGCCCGTATTTACGCAAAATTTGGCCCGCTTAGAACAAGAATTAACTGATTTACAACAAGCATACGCGCAGGCACTGGGGGCGTGTGCCGGGCATGAAGTGGTGCATATTGGGCACCTGGCTTTTGGCCCGTTAGCCGCGCAGTACGGGTTGCAACTGACCGCTCTTTCCGGTACCAGCCACGAGGGTGAACATTCTGCCAAAAAGTTAGCACGGCTGGTAAAACAAATTAAAGAAAAACACATCGCTGCCATTTTTACAGAGGAAAATTTATCCCCGCGTTTAGCGCAAACTGTAGCGCAGGAAACGGGGGCACAAGTCCTGCCGCTCTACACCGTGGAACATATTAGTAAAGAAGATTTTGACCATCGTGTTACCTATGCCCAGCTGATGCGGCGCAATTTAGCCAGTTTAACCCGGGGGTTACAATGCCAAGCGTCTTAAAAGCCCAAAACTTACGCTTTGCTTACAGCCGTGTACCCGTGCTTGAAAAAGTTTCTTTTGACGTGCAAGCCGGCGATTATGTAGGGCTCATTGGCCCGAACGGTGGCGGCAAAACCACGTTGCTTAAAGTACTTCTGGGGCTGGAAAAAGGCGAAGGCGACGTCTTTTTATTTGGCACGCCGCTTATGCACTTTAAGGATTGGCACAAAATAGGCTACTTAGCGCAAAAGAGCCCTGTTTCGCAAAGCCGGTTCCCCATTTCGGCGGAAGAAGTGGTGCTGATGGGGCTTGCGGGGCATACGGGTAGTGGTGTAAGTGTGGGGGAGTTAAAACAAGTACACGCCGCTATGCAAAAAACG
>JAZLAA010000066.1:0-1909 GCA_045612945.1 Elusimicrobiaceae bacterium | reverse complement strand
AATGGAGGCCTATATCGTTAAAGACGAAGCGATTGCCCAAATCAACAGCGGCAAGTATGACTTTATTGTCATCAATTTTGCTAACTGTGATATGGTGGGCCACACGGGTAATTTTAAATCGGTGGTCAAAGCCGTAGAGGTGGTGGACGAGTGCACGGGTTTGGTAACCGAGGCTGCCTTGGCGCAAGGCTACACGGTGTTTATCACGGCCGACCACGGCAACGCCGAAGAAATGTGGGACACCAAAATCAATATGCCCAAAACCGCCCATACTACCAACTTGGTGGACTTTGTGTATGTAAACAAAGACGCCAAAGGGGCCGAAATGGCCAAAACGGGCAACTTGGGCGACGTAGCCGCCACGGTGCTAGATGTAATGGGTATTGCCAAACCCGCCGACATGACGGCCAAGAGCCTAATTGTGAAAAAATAATTACGGCTCCGGTGAAATTGCAATTTAACGGTAGGGTTTCAAATACGAAATTTTGAAACCCTACTCGTTTCCCGGGCAACCATTTGCCACATTTGAGCATCTTTGCACCGACTTGCCAACTCGACGTAGCGCTGCTACGCCTTCGGGCAACTTACGGTGCAAATCTATCTCAAATCTGACAAATCAGCCTACTGAAAATTTTACCCGGTGATGTGACATGACGGCAAAAAGCTTGATTGTAAAAAAATAACAACTTGTATAGAGCTGTATAAATACCGGGTCTTCTAAGCGGAGGAAGACCCGGTATATCATTGGGCGAAATGGCAGTCTTTACATTCCAATTTCGCTGCATCCACTAAAAAGACAACTTTGATCCCCTTGCGTGGTTAATCTCAGTTGAATCTCTTTATTATTTACCATTGCTCGAAAATAGGCATAGTCATTGGTTACTCCATACGCACAGGCGTCATCTAATCCAAAAGGCATATTTACTCCCTTAAACCCTGTAGGGCATTTTGCTATACACAAATTTGCGCTGGTGGTACCTCCTGTATAACCTGTACAGGGACCGCCATCTGTAAACTGCTCTACAGATGTGGTGTCAAAGTCTATTCCTTTAAGCCGATTGATTTCAATAGCTTTGCGCATGTAGTCCAGGTAAGCCCACACCTCAGCTAGTCCACTTTTACGTACAGCCTTATTGTATTGCGGCACGGCTACCGCCGCTAAAATACCTACAATAAGCACTACTACTAACAACTCTATGAGGGTAAACCCTCTTGTTCTGTTTTTCATAAACAGTTCTCCTGTTGGTTAATTTCAATTTGGCTGTTTATGAAATCCACACAAAAACGGCTTTTGCCTTTTGAGTATATTCCCATCCCCAAACAGCAACAGCCGCGGTTTGCCGTTTGAAACGGCAAACACTCGGCACAACCCCAGCGGGTAATTAGTCCGCTTGAATTGTGCCTATAATCGGCTGTTTTTGGCGGGAATATATTTGCTTACAGCAAAGATCCGTATTCTGCATACGGTTCCAAAAACAGTTCAAATTGTACTTACAGTATAATAAAAAACCACCCGTTTTTCAACGGGTGTTTAGACTATATATTTTTTTGATATACCCGGTAGCGTTTGCTAAAGTGGCAACCACATTCTTCTATGCCGCGTAGCATGCCGGCGTTGTCTTCCAATACCCAGGAAAGTTCGGCTCGGTCCCACACGGTTACGCCGTGGGTAATAATGTGTTTGATAAGAATAAGGTCTATGCCGCGCTTGCGAAACTCGGGCAGGACGCCCAGCATAAGCAGGCGCGCATCGCGGATTTTCTTCCACGCCCATAAGGCGCGTACCAGCCGCCACGGGTTATAGAGGGTACCGCGTAAAATTTTAAGCACGTGGTTCATATTGGGGATGCAAATGTAGAACCCCGCCGGGAGATGGGCTTGCCGTAAAATGAACGCGGGTTGGAAGCGC
>JAZLAA010000065.1:0-6100 GCA_045612945.1 Elusimicrobiaceae bacterium | reverse complement strand
CTTAGCTGCTATAGAGATTGTGCCCACCATTTCTACACCGGATTTGATTTACATGGTAATTGGTTTGGCCGCTTTTGGCAGTATGTTGGTGCAAGGCAATTTGCCTAACATTGTGGCAGCCGAAAAATTAGGGATTAAAAGCCGCGAATGGGCCCGGGTGGCCGTTCCCACGGGGCTTGTATTGATGGGAGTGTACTTTGTTGCATTATCTATTTTCTTGTAAGGAGTGTTTATGATACATAAAAAAAGAGGCTCTGTTTCACGCATAGTATTAGCTGTTTTTATCTTGGTAGCGTTTTGTTTTGCATTGGTATGGCCGCAATATGCCAAACACCGCAATGTTTCCCGGCTTCGCCACGCGGCCGACTTAGGGCGTGCGCTTGCTTTTGCAGAGAGTTCTTACCGCCAGCAACACGGGGAATATACGGCGCAATTTGGCAAATTAGACCTGGAACTGAAATGCCCGCTGATGGCCACCCCTACTATCCCGGTGTTAGATTGCCCGGATTATACATTTCTATTGGAAGCACAAGGCGTTATTAAGGCCAGCCACAAACGTTTACCCGTATGGTTGGAGGTATATATCGAGCAAGGGGAAGTAAAATGTTTGTTCGATCCGGCCTATGAAAACGTGGGGCAAATGCTGTGCTCCCGCTTGTACCCCTATTAAATTTGTTACAATAAACGCAAAGACATATTAAAACAGGAGAATGAAATGAAAAAATTAGGGATATTGGTAGTATTGTTGTGCCCGCTTAGTCTGTTGGCAGAAGAAGCGGTTATTCCGGCGGCCCAAACTTCCGCAGAGCGCAATAAAATGCTTTATTCATTGGGGTTTATGCTGGGCACGAACCTGCAAGATAATTTAATTTTGGATAATGAAAACGATTTTAAAGCCGTTTCCCAAGGGATGCGCGATAGTTTGCTAGGTAAAGAAGCGCAAATAGATGTACTTACGTACCGCCAGGCCGTTATTCAAAAATATCAAACTGATACCCGCTTGCGTGCCCAACAGCGCCAAGCTGAGCAACAAGACTATTTGGCCAATTTCCAAAAAGAAAAAGGGGTTAAAATGCTGGATAACGGCGCTATGATTAAACTCACCCGCGCCGGTAAAGGCAAGGCCCCCAAGGCCGATGGCAAAGCCACTGTACACTATACAGGGACGCTTATTAACGGCAAACAGTTTGATAGCTCACGCGACCGCAACCAGCCTTTCACCACGGCTCTCAATAAAGTAATTCCGTGTTGGACAAAAGCGCTACAGCAAATGAAGCCCGGTTCCCGTGCTAAAGTAGTGTGCCCGGCCGATACCGCATACGGCAACCACCCGTTGGAGCAAATCCCGGCCAATTCTGTGTTGGTGTTTGACATTGAAATGCTTAGTGCGGAGTAGCAGTGTCTAAAACCAGTTACGCTTTGCTAACCGTTATTATAACCGCCCTCTTATATATGGGGGCGGTTCGTTTGCGTGAATGGCAAAGTGCCCGGCAAGCCGCGCGGGAAGCACAACTGGCCAGTGAGGCAACCCCGTTTTCTTTTCAACAACTGCCGATTTCTTTGGCGGCCCCACAGGCGCGTCCGCTGGAATCTCCCGTGCGCTATATGCCTGCTATGCCGGAAATCTATCTAGAAGATGCCCCGCTAGCCCCGCAATTGCAAGACCAGCAAGCCCAAGAAACCATTTCCTCTATTTTAGACGATTTCAACCAAATCCAAGCTATGGCTGATTTTAACCAAGAATTACAACAGGTTTCCAACGGACAAGTGCAAGGGTTGGAAGATTTAAGTACCCAAAATTTGGCGCAAATTGTGCAACAAAATCCGGAAATTTCGCATGTAGTGGAAAAACACCTTAAA
The DNA here is from genome assembly GCA_045612945.1 of Elusimicrobiaceae bacterium. Lineage (GTDB taxonomy): Bacteria > Elusimicrobiota > Elusimicrobia > Elusimicrobiales > Elusimicrobiaceae > Avelusimicrobium. Next base: position 4,240 of record JAZLAA010000065.1, on the reverse strand, counting down.
AACCAAGATTTTGCCAAAGCGGTGGAAGAAATTTTTGCTAATCCGCAATTCCAGCAAAGTGTCCGCCAATTACAGGGGCAAAGTCCGGCTGTCCAAACCCCCTAAATTATTGTATGCTATAGAAAAGGAGACCCGCTATGCTAAAAATTCTAATTAAAGCTTTGATTTTGGTATGTATTATTTTAAGCATTTATTTTATTGTAAACCCGTCGGCCTGTTCCAACTTGGTCAATGGGCGGGTGGTAAACTCGCTAGATGCTATTTCTACTCCGGCACCCGATAATCAACCCCAGCGTGAATTATTAACCCCCGTAGGGGACCAGGGACAAACACCGCAAAAAACAAATGCCCAAGAGCAATCGGTCCCGGCAGTTATGGATACCAATTCCACTCAACCGGCTCCGTCCGCTTATAATCAAGACGAAGTAGACTACGCCATTGCCAGCCGCTACGTAGAGTTAGAGAAAGAATACACTCTCAAACACCCGGATACGAAAGATACCGCAAAAGAAATTTCGTATATAGTAATGGATGATTTTGAGCTAACCCCTTCCGAATGGGAAGCGTTTTTACAGCGTGCTACAGCAAGTAATTTATTTGAAAAAGTGCGCCAAGCACAACATTAGTTTTACGTTTTTTCGCACAGAGGCAAAACCGGTACTGGTTTTGCCTCGTTTTTTACAACAAAAAATCTCCCGAGGCTTAAACCCGGGGGAACCTTTATCTTCCAAACAGTTTGCCGATTTCTTTCATGCTTAGTTGCGCCAGCACCGGGCGGCCGTGCGGGCAGTGCATACCGTCCTTACACTTACGCATATTTTCTACCAATTTTTCGGCTTCTTGGGCAGTTAAACCGTCGTGCGCTTTGACGGCACGTTTACAGGCCAGGGTGGCAATCATTTTAAATTTAAGGGTGTCGGTGGATTTGGCCGGATCGCCCACAATGGCGGCCAGGGACTCAATAAATGCCTTCATATCGTCCTCTTTAAAGCGCACAATGTTAGGCATGGTGCGCACCCGTACGGTACGGGCTGAAAACGGTTCCACCTCAAATCCGGCTTTCTGCAAGAAATCTTTCCATGAGAGTAAACTCTCCGCATTAGAAGGCGGTAAATCCACATGTACGGGGAAAAGTAATTTTTGCACTTGCACCTTTTGTTTTTCAAACAAGTCTACATAATGCTCAAACAACACGCGTTCCTGCGCGGCATGTTGGTCAATGATAACAAGCCCCTGCGGGTTTTCAAACAGCAAATAACTGCGTTGTAATTGCCCCAGATAATGATATGGCCCCTGGTACCAGGAAACTTCCGCGGCGTTGACCGGGGGAGTACTTTCAGCCGCTGGAACGGAAGGAGACAATGCGGGTTCCTGCGGGCGAGCTATATATTCAGCGGGCTCTTCGCTTTCCCGCAGGCGAAAATCGGTTTTTTTAAAGGGATTATCCAACGGGGTTACGTCGGCGGACGGTTCGCTTACCGGTGGGGTAAACAAAAATTGTGCGGCCGGTTGGGCCGGGTGGTGCAAAGCACTTATGACAGCGGTTGGTTTTTCTACGGTAGCTTCTACCGGTTGCGTGGCACCAAACACCGCTTGCCCGGCTTGTTTTAAAATGGAGCGAAAAATACCGGATTCATCTTCAAAACGCACTTCGCGTTTTTGGGGGTGGATATTGACATCAAATGAGGCCGGCGGTAGTGCCATATACACCAAAAAAGCTGGGTGTGAGTGGGACGGCCGGGCATTTTGGTAAGCTTTATAAATAGCTTGTTGTACCGTTTTAGAATCAATAGGCCGACGATTTACAAAAATGTATTGTAAATCCCGCACGCGTACTAATTTATCAGCCGGTGTAATGAATAAGGCGGTTTGTTCCTGCTCTTGCCAAAAAACCAAACTGCGGGCTACTTCTTCCCCCAAAATTTGGCTGGCTCGGGTGCGGACTTGCTCCTCAAAGGCACCGTCTTGCACCGGCAAATGATATACTTCCCGCCCATTGACCGTAACGTGATAACCTACTTGCAAATTGGCCAGCGCACTCTCTTCAACTACTTTAAGTAGGCAGGCGCGCTCGTACGCGTCGCTCTTTAAAAACTTAAGACGGGCAGGTACGTTGTAAAACAAATCGCGTATTTCTACAGTGGTGCCTAAAATGGCCGGTGCCGGGCGTTGGGCTACCACTTTGCCACCGTGCACTTCTATACAGTGACCGGTGCCCCCGGCCTGGCAGCTGGTAATAGTTAGGCGTGAAACGGCGGCCGCCGAGTAGAGAGCCTCCCCACGAAATCCAAACGTTTGTAATTGTGCTAAATCTTCAAAATGGGTAATCTTGCTGGTTGCGTGGCGCAGGATGCTTTGAGCTAAATCGGTTTCATCCATGCCGCAGCCATTGTCATTGACACGAATCAAGGTGCGGCCGGAACCTTCTATTTCAATATGAACGGCTGTAGCTCCGGCATCTACCGCGTTTTCTAACAACTCTTTAAGCACTCCGGCCGGGCGCTCAATTACTTCCCCAGCGGCAATTTGTCCGGCTGTTTTTTCATCCAATACGCAAATGTTACTCATTGATTCGTTTCTTCCATTCACAAATTAACTGCAAGGCCTCCAGCGGCGTAAGTTTATCCGGGTCGGCCAGCTTAATTTCTTCCACAATGGGGGAGGAAAATAAATCTTTTACCATATCCTGCTCTTTGACGGAAATTTTAGCCCCTTTTTTGGCTTCTAAATCCTTTAATACTTTTTTGGCGCGTAAGGTGCAGGCCGCGGGCAGCCCGGCCAGCTCGGCCACATGGATTCCATACGAACGGTCAGCCGCGCCCGGTTTTACTTGATATAAGAAGGCCAGTTTGCTTTCGCCGTTGGCTTCTTTATATTCTTGGGCTTCCACATGAAAATTTTGCACACGCGGGTATTTATTTTCCAAGTCCACCAACTCAAAATAATGGGTGGCAAAAATAACTTTGGCCCCGCCTTTGGGTTTATACAAATACTCTATAATGGCCCACGCAATAGAAATACCGTCAAACGTGGAGGTCCCGCGGCCAACTTCGTCTAACAATATCAAACTGCGCGGCGTGAGCGAAGCCAAAATATGGGCGGTTTCATTCATTTCCACCATAAAGGTAGAGTTCCCGCGGCTGAGCGCGTCGTGCGCGCCAATGCGTGTCATAATGCGGTCTATGATGCCAATCCGGGCCTTTTGGGCCGGCACAAAACTGCCCATTTGTGCCAAAATTACAAGTAGCGCCGTTTGTTTTAAATATACGCTTTTACCACCCATGTTAGGGCCGGTAATAAGCATAATTTGGGTTTGCGGGGTGCCCAGGTTGGCGTTGTTGGGCACAAACGCCCCGGCACTGAGGGTTTCCTCCACCAGCGGGTGACGGCCTTGCTCATAATAGAGCACGGCGCCTTCATCCACCACCGGGCGGGTATAGTTGCCTTGTAGCGCGCAAAGGGCCAAGGATTGGTAGGTGTCCAACTCGGCTACAATTTGAGCAAACTCTTTAAACACTCCAATATGTTGCGCTAATGTTTGGCGCAGGGTTTGGAATAAATGCGCTTCTAAACGTAAAATTTTTTGGGAAGCGTGATTGATGTTATCTTCCAACTCTTTGAGTTCTTCGGTAATAAAACGCTCTGCATTCACCAAGGTTTGTTTGCGCACATACCCGTAGGGTACTTTGGCCAGGTGCGATTTAGTTACCTCAAAGTAGTACCCATATACAGCATTAACACCCACTTTTAAGGTACTAATACCCGTTTTGGTGCGTTCGCGCTCGCACAATTCTTCCAAGGTTTTGTTGGCGTTAGTTTGCAAAGAGCGCAGTTCGTCCAGTTCGGCATTGTAACCACTGCGAATGACATTCCCATCGGAGATATGCAAAGGGGGTGTTTCGTTAATGGCTTCGTAGAGTAAACGTGCCATTTGCGTAAGCACCGGGAAAATAGGTTCAAACCGCTCTTTTAAATAAGGGGATACTTGCGGATAATTTTTAAACCACTGGGCCAACGCATCCACGTTTAAGAGCGAGCGGCGCAAGCCGGACAAATCCCGCGGGGAGGCCGTACCCGCGGCGGTGCGGGTCATAATGCGTTCCACGTCACTGACGGTTTCCAGCAGAGCCCCAGCATCCGCCAGAGCGGACTGGTTGCGGGTAAATGCTTCCACGCAGTCTTGCCGTTGGGCAATTTCCGCAGGGTCTAACAAAGGGTGCAGGAGCCATTCTTTTAGTTT
>JAZLAA010000064.1:0-6152 GCA_045612945.1 Elusimicrobiaceae bacterium | reverse complement strand
CGGAACGCCTAGTTTGTTAGCGGTGCACCAGCTATACCGCTTGGCCAAAATTATCCGCAAAAATTTTACGCCCGTTTCTTCTTTTTTGGAAAGTACATTTGAGGCCAACCCCGAAAGTCTAACCCAAGCTAAGCTAACCGCTTTACGTGAGTTGGGGTTTAACCGTTTAAGTATCGGACTACAAAGTTTTAATAACGAAGAACTGCTTACGTTGGGCCGCGTGCACAACGCAGAGCAATTTTTAACCGCTTACCAAGCCGCGCGGGCGAGTGGTTTTGAAAATATCAATGTGGATTTAATAGCCGGTTTGCCGGGGCAGACGTTAGACTCTTTTATAAGCAGTTTGGAACGCTTAGTCCAGCTTAACCCGGAGCATCTTTCCGTTTACGGGTTACAAATAGAAGAAGGTACCCCGTTTTTCGCGCGCGGTGTGGTATGTGACCAGGATCTCATGCGCCGTATGTTGGAATACACGCACGATTTTTTGACCCAAAATGGGTATCATCATTACGAAATTTCCAACTTTGCCCGCCCCGGCTATGAAGCCAAACATAACATGATCTATTGGCAAAACGGGGAATATATTGGGCTAGGTAGTGCCGCGGCTTCTTACCGGCTGGGCAAACGGCGGCAAAATACACCTGACGTGGAAGCATATATTTTTTGTATGGAAAATGGCAAAACCCCCATTGTATTTTCCGAAAAATTAACGGGGCAGGCAAAAGAAGGCGAAACGCTCTTATTAGCCCTTCGCCAGTTAGATGGCGTGGAGCTTACGCAAGCGCAACAAGAATTTTTTGGTGCGGAAATAGAAAAACACCTAGCCAAAGGGCTTCTTTGCCACCAGGGGAAAAAGGTACAATTAAGTAGAGAGGGGTTATTTTTAGCCAGTGAAGTTTTTCGCAGTTTTGTAGCCCCGTTTGGACCGATATGCAAGTAATCGCTATTCGTACAGAAATTTTTAAAGAAAAGGATGATCTTCCCTCCTTCATTGTGCGTTTTATTACACATGTGGAGGAGAAGACTGTGTTGGTGGTTTCGTCCAAGGTGGTAGCTCTTTGGAAGGGAAATACTGTTTTGTACGAAAATAAGGCTCAAAAAGAACACTTAATTAAAGCGCACAGCACAGCAGCCCTTCAAACGCCATTAGCGTGGTTTACCCTCAAAGACGGTATGGTAATGACTAACGCCGGAATTGATGAAAGTAATGCCGACGGCAAACTAATTTTGTTGCCCGACTGTTACGCCTGTGCTGAGGAACTATGCACCGCTCTTAAACAAGCGTGGCAGGTGCAACAGTTAGGGGTGGTAGTGACTGATAGTATGATTTTACCTTTGCGGGCGGGTGTGATAGGGGCCGCGGTGGGATATGCCGGATTTAGAGGAGTGCGCGATTTACGCGGCCAGCCAGATATTTTTGGCAAAAAACTACAAACCACGCTTGTTAACGTGGCCGACAGTTTAGCTACGGCCGCTACTCTTACTATGGGCGAAGCTGACGAGCAACAGCCCTTGTGCCTCATACAAAATGCTCCCGTGGTTTTTACGCAAAACACCAACCGGGCGGAAATACAATACCCGGCCCAGAACGATTTGTACACACCGCTTTTACAGGCGGTTAATTTAATAACAAAGGAGAAGTAATATGAAGGCAATAGCAAATGAATTCAAGCAGTTCGTCATGCGCGGCAATGTAATTGATATGGCAGTTGGTATCATCATTGGCGGCGCATTTACTAAGATTGTAAACTCTATGGTGGCGGATGTTTTAATGCCGCCGTTGGGGCTTTTGTTGGGCCAGGTGGATTTTTCTAACTGGTTTATTGTCATTAAAACCGGTGCAAACGGCGTGCGCGATTTTGCTACCATGGCCGAAGCCCAAGCGGCCGGTGCTACCACGCTTAATTTGGGGCTCTTCCTAAATGCCATTATCAGCTTTATTATTGTAGCTTTCTGTATCTTTATTTTGATTAAAGCTATCAATAAGCTAAACAAACCGGCTCCTGCTCCTGCCGCCGCGCCCACTACCAAAAAATGCCCGTTCTGCTGCAGTGAAATTGCTTTAGAAGCTACCCGCTGCCCGCACTGTACGAGCGAAATTAAATAATAAAAGAAATAATTAAAAAATCCCCCGGTTTTTAGCCGGGGGATTTTTTAACTATGGCATCATATTTATGGTTTAGCTAAACAGGGTTCCTGCCGCTTTACACAGAGCTAAACTAAACAAAACGGCGGGATTATAAGTTCCGCTATTTTGTGCCTGAAACAGCTGTTTTTGGATCGGTTTATGCCTTTATTGCTAAAAGCTCTTTGTGCTTTTTGGCACAATCCCAAAAACAGAATTAAATTGTACTTATATTATAATACACTTTTGATTATTTGCCAACGGCGCCATTATTTTTTACACTATAAATATGATTTATTTTTCACACCGCGGGGCCAATACCCAACGCGTACAAAATACGGTGGAAGCATTCGCTTGGGCGCATATGCACGGCGCACGGTACTTTGAGCTGGATGTGCACCTCTTAAAAGACGGCACCCTGGCCGTACACCACGATTATTCCCTTCTGCATACGGCCGGGAAAGATGTGCTACTCAAGAATTTAACCGCGCCGGAACTCAAAAACTATCCGCTTAAAAATCCGTTTACGAACGAAGCGGTATACGTGCCTCTTTTGCAAGAAGTATTGCCGGTTATAGCACCGGAATTGGAAATTTTAAATATAGAACTTAAAAACGACAATAACCTTTATCCCGGTTTGGAGCAGGCCGTTTTGCAAGCATTGCCGGATGCGTTACTGCCGCGTATTTTGTTTTCCAGTTTTGATTATGCCACGCTAAAAAGGTTGCGTACCCTGGCCCCGCAAGCACGTATTGGGCAATTAACGCGTAATTTTCAGGTGCAAGAAGCGTTGGCGGTGCAAGCCGAAAGCGTGCACTTAAACTACACGCGTTTTACTCCGCAAATAGCCCAAATATGCCACGCGCATGGCTTAAAAATATATTGCTATACAGTAAATGAGCCCCAACTGGCCACCCGCTTGGCAGGTGAAGGAGTGAACGGTATTTTTTCGGATCGGGCAGAAGAATTTACCCACTAAAAACCCCGCTTGTGGCGGGGCTTTTAAATACTAGTAAGCGTTTTCTTCGTAAGAGGAATTGGTTGGTGCGCCGCCCGTATTATCACCTTGCATTCCATAGTATTCTTCGGGTGTAAAGCGGCGGGGTTTTGTCCAGAGGCGTTTTTCATTTTTGTAATCTTTGGCGGTATATTCGCCGGGGACTTTGGGTTGTTGGTGTTCATCGTAAAAATAGACATTTTTTTGGGTGGGCGGCGTAACATCAAAAATATATTCCGATTCGGTATTCGGTTGTGCTTCGCGCCGTTCCATCTCAGCCACTTTCCCTAAATCTTCCAGGTAATCTTCTTTGGTTAAGTAGATCTTTTTGGCGTAGCGCGGCGAAGTTCCCTCTTTAGACGAGGAAGCACACGCTGCCAGTAGTCCACACGCCCCTACTAAAGCCACCACAAAAGCTGTCTGTTTCATAAAAACCTCTCTTTTGAAAGTACCATATTTTCAAGAAGTACCGCAAGTGTTACCGGCCCTACCCCTCCCGGAACCGGGGAATATAAAACCCCGCGGGCGGCTAAAGCGGCCGGGTCGGCATCACCGGTTAGCTGGTTGTTGTGCCAGTTGGTAGAGATGTCTATTACCACCGCGCCTGGTTTGAGCCAGTTAGCATTTAACAAGCCGGGAGCGCCGGCGGCGGAACAAATTACATCTGCATCACATAAGGCACGCGGCAAATCGGTTTGGCGGTGGCAAATTTTAACTGTAGCGTTTTTGCAGGTTAGCAAGTGCGCTAATGGGCGGCCCACCGTAGAAGAACGTCCCACAACGGCCACTTCTTTACCGGCCAATGGAATTTGATGAAATTCCAGCAATTTAATAACCGCCAACGCTGTGCACGGCACAAAGCCAGGAAGGGCGGTCACTTCTTCCCACGTTTTACACAAAAATAAATTGCCCATATTGACATTGGACATCCCGTCCACATCTTTTTGCGGGGCCAGGTGTGCGGCGTAGGAGGTGGCGGCCAAATGTGCAGGCAGCGGCCGCGGAATAAGGATAGCGTCTATTACCGGGTCTTGCGAGAGTTTTTTAACCAGGGTTATAAAATCGGTTGTTGGGGTGTGTGCGTTTACTTCAAAAATTTGGGTGCGAAGACCAATTTTTTCGGCCGCGGCTACTTCTTTTTGCAAATATACGTGGGCCCCATAATCGTCCGTAGAGCCAATAGCTGCCAGCGAAATGGGCCTGCCTATTTTTTGGCAAACAGTAGCTGCCCGTTGTGCTAAAGGGGCTTTTAATTGGACGGCCAGTGTTTTGCCTTCTAAAATCATAGTATTATTGTACCAAATTATCGTTTATGAACCTACAAACTAAACCAAAGCATTAAAAACCCCCGCATTGATGGCGGGGGTTTTTCTTGCTTATCAGAAACGCTTATGCGGCTTTTTTGGCAGTTTCTACCAGCGTCTTAAAAGAAGCCGGGTCTTTAATTGCCATTTCGCTAAGCATCTTGCGGTTAAGCGTGATGTTAGCTTTGGTTAGGCCGCTGATAAACTTAGAGTAAGACAAGCCTTCTTCCCGTACCGCGGCGTTAATGCGGGTAATCCACATTTGGCGGTAGGTGGTTTTTTTGTCTTTGCGGTCCACATAGGCATGTACGCCGGATTTACCCAATTGCTGGGTAGCCATGCGTAAACGGCGGGATTTATCCCCGTAGTAGCCGCTGGCGGCTTTTAGTACTTTTTTCTTCCGTGCGTGTCTGGCAACGCTGAATTTAATTCTCATGTTTCAACCTCTTATTTAGCCATCGGCAAATACTTCGCTAAGATTTTGCCTTTGTTGGACTCCGGCGTAATAACACCGGTTTGGCGCATATCATGCTTGCGCGAGGCAGAAACAGGCGTTAGCAAGTGTTTTCTGCCGGCTTTTCTGTGGGTGAATTTACCCGTAGCGGTTTTGCGGAAACGCTTTTTGCCGCCACTGTGGTTTTTTAATTTTGGCATTTACTATACCTCTTTTTTAATGTGCTCTTATTTATCCTACCTGCGGCAGGAGCCGGTCCGCCCCGAACGCAGTCACTGCAAAAAGAGCCAAAAAATCTAGGGTTTAGGGATCAGGGTAATAAACATCCTGTTGCCCAAGGATTGCATATTTCCGTCCACGGTGGCAAGTTCAGCCATACGCTTGGCGGTATTATTTAAAATGTCAATCCCAATATCTTTGTGTTGGTTTTCCCGTCCATGGAACACCACCACAAAGCGCACTTGGTTTTTCTTGCGCAAAAATTCTTCAATTTGGCGCATTCTTACTTCCAAGTCATGCTCGGCAATGTGCGATTTAATCCGCAGTTCCTTCATGGTTACCTTGGCTTGTTTTTTCTTAGCCTCGCTCGCTTTTTTTCCTTGCTCATAGACGTATTTGTTATAGTCTAAGATTTTGCACACGGGCGGGTTAGCGTTGGGGGAAATTTCCACTAAATCCAACTCACGCTCTTTGGCCAAGCTGACGGCTTGCGCTACGGGCATTACCCCCAGCATACTGCCGTCGGTATCAATCACGCGCACCTCGGGCACGCGGATGTTATGGTTTCTGCGGTAGAGATCTTTTTTATATTCTCTTCTGTTATCGAATCTTGCCATTTAGTTTTTCTATGAAAAAAATTGCCCCATCTTGGGACAATTTATTATATCAATTTGCCTATACAGGTGTCAATAAATAACAGCGGACGTGATTTTGCGTAATACGTGGACCAACAATTTGCCAAATTTGGAATATCCAAGGCCGATTTTCGCTCGCGTACCTGCGGCGCTTCACGCCGTCCGCAAGACGTACGCCACGCTCAACTTACGGCCTTGCCTATCCTCAAATTTGACAAATCAGGGTACTGAAAACTTTACCCGGTGCTGGGGGAAGAACTGACCGCTGTACAGGCTGTACGATTACTGCGCCTTGCTGGCATATACCAGCTCGCCACCTTGGGCTAATTTCCACCCTTGATCCGGGTCGTAGGTCAACGTCCAGCCATCGGGCGCGGTCCACGTGGGGATGTCGGCACTGTCGTCGCGGTTCATCAAT